>CAZUVM010000249.1:0-7439 GCA_964623885.1 uncultured Verrucomicrobiota bacterium | reverse complement strand
CACCCTTTCCCTATTTATGAGATGGGTTCTAGCCGTGGTACCCCGGGAGCTATGGTGCTGCGGAAATCGTCAATGAGACCGACGAAACGTGTCACCTTCAGTAACTGAGGCCGGGAGGTACCGGCCGTGCTCAGGGTCCATGCGCCAGTAATGAAAGAGTCTCCACAATTCCTGATTGATTGAGCCTGCCAATTCCCGAGGTGGCAATCGGGCGGCAGTGATCGACCAGCCGCTTTCCGATGGAACGAAGGCCTCCTCCTCGCCAGATTCAAGATTCATCACCAGCATCCGGAGCGGAGAAAAGGAGACACGCCCGACCAGAGGCGTTTCCCAACTAAGCAACAGGAAGGAACGCGAGGTCGAAGGTTCGGGTTCCAGCAGGTTCACGCCCTGCCATTCGGAGTTGCGCAGAATGGAAACCCCCATCACCTGACAAAGAGTTGGAGCGATGTCGATAAGGTTAACCGGCCGCAATGAAATGGTGCCCGCAGGGAGCGCCGCGTGCGTTCCGGTTGGGTAATGGATGAACAGGGGAACGCGCATGACCCAAGGGTTGATTTGCCAACCATGGTACAGGCCGCCCAGATCGAAAACTTCTTCGCCGTGATCTCCCGTGATTATTACCATGGCCTTGCTCAAAACCTTTCTCTGTTCAAGCGCTTCGAGAAACGCCTTGAGTTTCTGATCAAAGTAAGCCGCATTTTGCTCGTAAAGAGCACGCATCCAATGCCGGCCGCGATCCGGCAATGGGATTCCCGGGCGGCGAAGCAACGGTTGGTGGAGATTATAAAGATGCAAATAGAACAGGGCAGGTTGATGTGCGCTCGTTTCGCAATGCTGATCCAGCAGTTGCAGAGCGCGCGAGAACACGACTCCCGGGTCGCCGCGACCTAAGCCCGCATCGCCGACGTCTACGGCGGTGTTGGTCGGCCACAGTCTGGCAAGTTCATCGTCGTACGTTGCGAAGTTGTAGCAACGGTACCCGGCCAGGTCTGCCGCGCGCGCGAGCGTATTGTCCTGATGGATTGGCCAATCGCTGGTGAACTGATACCAGGCGGGATTCATCACGCCGTTGAGGTAGGCAGGGTATGAGCCCAGGGTGCTGTTGTAACTGCTCCAGGCATTGTCATATATCACGAAGCGCTCCGCCATCCATGCGATGCCGGGGTAACGATAGCGATGTTCCGGTGGCCCACCGCTATAGGTGTCACCACGAAGCGCGTCAGCGACGATTAAAAAAACATAGGGACGGTTGGACATAGGTCGGACGATCAAACCTTGTTTCCTTAACGCCATCAAATTGGTAGGCAACAAAGCGAAGCTGCCGTCCAACAAACGGCGGCCGGTCTGGAATTCAGGTTCACGGCGCGGATGTTCGCGATAGTAAGCGCGTACGAGCGAACGAAGGTTATTGTCGAACTTGGTGTACTCAGTCCACGCCGTTGTGTTTTGAAATTGAGGAAGAAAAGTGAGGCAGCCCAGGAGCACGAGACCTAGGGTGAGTAACGTGATGTAGTATTGTAGCCGGGGAGTCAGGACCGTCAGCAAATACCAGGTGCACCCGATGCTAATGGAACCGTACAACAAGGAGGTGCCAAAGCCCCATTCGTAGTAACGGTGCACCCGGCCCATCAGGCATTGAAGAATTAGGAACGAGGCCGAACAGAACAGGGGAACAGCCATTCGCCATTGACGATGGCGGCCGGCCCCGGCCAGGAGATGTGTACGTCCAAATTGTTTCAGGCCTTCAGCTACGTTACTTGCCGCTGACACCAGCCGTTCGCAGAAAATTGACGCCAAAGGGCAAGCCAGGGCCAATACGTACAGGAAGTTGCCCGGACGGATGAGTTCAGGATCTAGAATGGACAGCCCATTAAATAGAATCAACCCGGTCGCTAGAACAACGCAGGCTCCCAAAAAAAGAATCAAGATCCGACCATTTTGCGGGTGCGATCGAACAAGTGAGGCGACGCCGGTCAGGACGGGAATCGCCAGTAATCCGGGCCCGCAGGCAAGAGTCGCGACTTTTCCAACGAGGAACAGCCATTCCTTCGGACCAGCCTGGAACTCAGGAAATGTAAAGCAAATCCATAGCGTCTGGGCTGAAAAGGAGAGCGTTACTGCTGTGGTTATAAGGGCACCGTTTTGGATCCAGGATTTCAACTTTCCCAGCGGCAACAGGGTTTGCCGCCACAGATTGCCTAAGCGCGGCTGCAAACTGATCCAGGCCGGTGCGCAAAGGATAAAGGCCGCCGTTTGGCTCCATTCCTGCCAGGAATCCCAAAGAAGCGCGCTCATCGTAGCTCCCAGCAGCAGCCAACTGCCCATCCACCACCTTCGTGATTCCGGCGAGAGTTGCCAAACCATCCTGGCGCCAAAAAGG
Source organism: uncultured Verrucomicrobiota bacterium (assembly GCA_964623885.1). GTDB lineage: Bacteria > Verrucomicrobiota > Verrucomicrobiia > Limisphaerales > UBA8199 > CAZUVM01. The sequence goes on along the minus strand of CAZUVM010000249.1, from coordinate 5,056 downwards.
GAGACCAAAAGCATCGGCACGAAGGGGAAGCGCAGTAGCCACGAGGCGGAACCTGCCCCGAAAAAGCTCGTTGCTTCCTGGAAATTGTTGAGATAAAGAAAAAGCGAGAACGGAATTGAGATCAGTAAATAGATCCCGGTCCAGCCTCTCGGATCAGCTCCGCTTCCTGACTGCCCCGATACCTCCGATTGCGTGGGTGCCCCAACCAGCGCCATGCGAAGATCGTGGCGTCACCGCCACGAAACCGCAATGGGGTCCATCACCGCAAAAATACGAGAGCACCGCTCAGCTGTTCGAGGCATCATACTTTTCTTCTGGCTTGTTTTCCACCATGCGGCAGAACAACATCTTATGCCGAACTGATGGCAAATGCGTAATTCCTCACAAAACTGAACGCAAAGTAGGCCGCAAAACGAAAGCGTATGGAGTTCATCGATCTAAAAGAGCAGTATCGGCAGTACCAGCCTGAGATCGACGAACGTATGCGCAGAGTGCTCGAGCACGGGCAGTTTATCATGGGCCCCGAGATCCAGGAGCTTGAGCAAAATCTGGCCGGTTACGTCGGAGTCAAACATTGCATTACGGTTTCGAGCGGCACGGCGAGCCTGGAAATCGCCTTACGGGCTCTGGAGATTGGTCCCGGCGACGAAGTAATTACGGTGCCTTTTACCTGGATCAGCACAGCCGAAGTCATCGGGCTGGTAGGAGCACGGCCGGTTTTCATCGATATTGAACCCGCGACGTACAACCTGAATATCGAGTTGGTCGAACGCGCGATTACTCCTCGGACCAAAGCGCTCCTCCCGGTAGATCTGTTTGGCCAAATGCCTGATTATGGACGGCTGAATTCCCTCGCAGCGAAACACCGTTTGCCAGTGATTCAGGATGCGGCCCAGAGCTTTGGGGCCACTCAAGGCGGTCGCCGGAGCGGAAGCCAAGGAACCATCGGCAGCACCAGTTTCTTTCCGGCCAAGCCGCTGGGGTGCTATGGAGACGGAGGCGCTTTATTTACGAATGACGACACGCTGGCTGAACGAATGCGGGCGATTCGCAGCCACGGCGGCCTGAAACGTCATCACCATCCTATGTTGGGAACCAATGGCCGGTTCGACACCCTTCAGGCGGCGGTCCTGCTGGCCAAGCTGCCGCATTTTGAGGCTGAAGTGAAAGAGCGTGCGCGCATAGGCGCACGGTATTCCGCCGGGTTGACCAGCCACTGTGTTGTGCCTGACGTTGCGCCAGGGAATACCCACGTCTACGCGCAATACACCATTCGTGTGCCGGACCGCGATCGCGTGGCCGAGAAATTGAAAGCGGCAGGGGTGCCCACGGCGGTTTATTACCCCAAATGTCTGCATGAGCAGCCGGTGTTCGCTGGTCTGGGCTACCAACAGGGAAGTTTTCCAGAATCTGAAAAGGCTTCGCGCGAAGTTCTCAGCCTTCCGATGCATCCGTTCCTCAGCCAGGCAGATCAAGACCGGGTCATCGGCGCAGTGATTGAAGCTCTCAAGGCAAACTCGGCACTCAGCGCACCTCCCGCCATGTCCGCGCTCCGGGCGCCTGTTTCCGCATAGCTTATGAATCCACGAATCGCTGTGCTTGGGAGCGGTTACTGGGGAAAAAATCTGGTCCGCAATTTCGATTCATTAGGCGCGCTCGGATTGGTGTGCGATCCGGCGGAAGCAAGCCGAAAGATCGCCCGCGCCGCTGCGCCGGCGGTACCAGTGGCCGAATCATTCGAGGCCGCTTTGTCCAATCCGGAAATCACCGCGGTTGCCATTGCCGCGCCGGCGGTCCTTCATTATCCGCTGGCTAAAGCCGCTTTGGAAGCGCGCCGGGATGTTTATGTCGAGAAACCGCTTTGTCTCCGAGTCCAGGAGGCGGAGGAACTGGTGCGGTTGGCGGATGCGAACGGCGGGGTGCTGATGGTAGGCCATATGCTGCAATATCATCCCTGCATCCAGGAGTTACACGCCCGTCTCGCGCGCGGCGACCTTGGGAAGCTGCATTATATCATTTCGAATCGTTTAAACCTGGGAAAGATCCGCCGTGAAGAAAATGCTTTGTGGAGTTTTGCCCCGCACGACATGTCGGTCATCCTGTCGCTGGCCGGCGGGCAGTTGCCCGAACAGGTCCGGTGCAGCGGCGGCGAATACTTAAACCGGGGAGTGGCGGATACCACGCTGACCTCGCTCCGATTTGCGGGCGGCATACGAGCACATGTGTTTGTGAGTTGGCTCAACCCTTTTAAAGAGCAAAAGCTTACTGTAGTGGGTTCGGCGGGCATCGCCGTGTTCGATGATACGAAACCCTGGAAAGAGAAGCTGGTGATGTATCCGCAATATCTCACCTGGACCAGTGGGCAGGTGCCTACGCCGAACAAAGTGGAGGGGCAAGCAATAGAATTGCCGGAAGCGGAGCCGTTGCAGGAAGAATGCCGGCATTTCCTCAGTTGTTGTGGCGATCGTCGGCCGCCGCGCACGGATGGACGGGAAGGACTGCGCGTTTTGACGGTGCTGGAAGCTGCGCAGCGCAGTCTTGATGGAGACGGCGAGGCGGTCAACCCCACAGCAATGCCGCGCAGCGCGGCGGCGGAGCATTTTGTGCATCCCACAGCGGTGGTGGACGCGGGAGCGATTATCGGCAAAGGAACTAAAATATGGCACTTCAGCCATGTGATGAAAGGCGCTCACCTTGGTGAGCGTTGTGTTATTGGCCAAAACGTCAACGTCGATGGGGGGACAAGGATTGGCAACAACGTGAAGATCCAAAACAATGTTTCGATCTATACCGGAGTACAAATTGAAGATGATGTGTTTTTGGGGCCCTCGTGTGTTCTGACGAATGTGAGCAATCCGCGCTCACAGGTGAATCGTCATTCTTTATACGAAGCTACGGTGCTGAAGCGCGGGTGTACTATTGGCGCGAACGCGACGATTGTTTGCGGCGTGACGATTGGGCGGTATGCGTTCGTGGCCGCCGGCGCTGTGGTTACCAAAGATGTGCCCGATTACGGCCTTGTGCGGGGTAATCCGGCCCGGCTGACGGGCTGGATGAGTCGGCATGGGCACAAGCTCCAACCATCGGGCGAGGACGGAGTGCTGCGTTGCCCGGAGAGCGGGTATCGCTATCGCGAGGTGAGCGTCGGGGTGCTGAGGTGTCTGGATTTGGAGGAAGAATCCCCGCTTCCGGCGGAGCTCAGCAAAGGCACGCGCTCCTATCGGGAGTTGAAGCGGAAATCGGACATTTAAATTAGCTTTTCGGCCCGCCGAGCTCACGCCGCCGACGCCAGAGGTCGCGTGGCTTAAAAATGCCGAGCGGCGTAATAATGCCGGTAATAAGTTCGGCGGGAGTGACGTCGAATCCCGGATTGAAGCCTGGGCTACTTGGGTTGGCCACCTGAATATATTCAAGAGCGTCGGCGACTTTTGGCTCACGGCTGCGGCGCTTCGACGCGCGAGGCGAAATAGCATTCCGTGGCGAACCCCACGCGCCGAGCACTTCCGTTTCAGAACGCTCTTCAATGGGAATATCGAAACCGGCCTTAAGGTTCCAATCGATAGTGGATAGTGGGATAGCGACGTAGAAAGGCACGCCGTGACGATGCGCAAGCACCGCCTTGGTATAGGTGCCGATTTTATTCGCGACTTCGCCGGTGCGGCCAAGTGTTCGGTCGCTGCCAACAATGACCAGATCGACCTGGCCCCGCTGCATCAAATGGCCGGCGGCATTATCGGCAATGATGTGATGTGGAATTTTCTGCTGCGCGAGTTCCCACGCCGTGAGCGTCGCGCCCTGGGAGCGCGGCCTGGTTTCGTCGCAATAAACGTGGAATTGCTTGCCTTGAGCCTGAGCCGCGTACATCGGAGCTGTGGCGCTGCCGACATCAACGAAAGCAAGCCAGCCGGCGTTGCAGTGCGTAAGGACATTCATTCCGTTTCTAATCAAAGCGGCGCCATGGCGACCGATGGCTTCGCAGTGGCGAACATCCTCGTTGGCGAATTCCTCGGCGGCAGCCAGGGCCAGCGCTTGCTGTTCGACTACGGTTTCGCCTGAGTGCATGGCGGCACGAACCTGATTCATCGCATTGACCGGATCCACTGCAGTTGGGCGTGCTGCTTTCAACGTTTGGTAAACCAAGTCAACGTGTCTGCGGAAGCTGGGGAGATTTTTGCCGCGGAAAGCGCGCGCGCCCTGGGCGAGACCATAAGCCGCGGTGGCACCTATAGCACCGGCGCCGCGCACAACCATGTCCTTGATGGCGCTAGCTGTTTGCCGAAAATCGGAGGTCGCGACGATTGTGAATTGATGTGGCAGCAGTCGTTGCTCGATCAGGCGAACGGTGTTCGACTCAGCATCGAAGGAAACGGTGCGGTGGTGAACAGGGTGACCTTTAATAGACACGAGCATAGTGGAGAAAACTGCTCTATCGCTGCGCCAACGTCCTGCCCTGCGGCCCTCCCGTCTTCGCTCTCAGCTAATCCGGACCTTCATTTTCCGGATTTTGTCCTCGATACTGCGATAGAGCGGGTGCTGGCGGAGTCGGCGAAGATCAGGGTCTTTGGCAAGCCATTTGAAATCGCGGTAGCCCAGGGCTAGCGCGCGCTCAAGCGCGGCAGCGGCGCGGTCGACCTCGCCATTCAGCGAGTGGCTGCAAGCCAAGTTGTAAAACACCAATGGGTTGCGCGGTTCGAGCCGGGAAAGCTGCTTATCTACCTTAAGGCTGTGGTCGAACCGTCCACGCTGGGTATAATGGTCGCCCAGCAGTTGCAAAGCCTCGACGTATTGCGGGTCCCGATCCACCAATCCCTCTAAGAAGGTGATCTTAACTTCCAGATCCCGCACTTCCTTGCGGGAAAGCTTCTTAGTCCGGGCACTGCTTTTACGCGGCATACAACGGGTGCATTCTTTCGAAGCGCCCTCACCAAGTCAAGGCCGTCAAGTTCTTCCGGGAGGTTTTTAGTTTTTCTAAACTAACGTTTCCGGCTCGCTCAGTCATCAGCATCTTTGTAGGTTGCGCGGGGTTCACTATGAATTGTTTTGTCACGGGGGCCTC
>CAZUVM010000248.1:0-15626 GCA_964623885.1 uncultured Verrucomicrobiota bacterium | reverse complement strand
TCGCTACATACAGACCTTTACCGGAGGTCTCCGCTTCGCTTGTGACCTCCGGCTACTTTCTTTCAACCCTTCGGGTTGGAACATTTTGGATGAGCCGGAGGGCCTTACTGCCAAGCCGTCATTTTCAGCACGGGCACCGGTCCAGCCGCTGCGAGCGGGGACCGCTCGCGGTCCGTCAGCATTGCGGTGCTACGAACCTAGCGCTAGTTCCTGGGGACGACCTCGCATTCGCCGGTTGGTTCGACGGTGACGTCGGCTTTGATTTCCCTCGTCTGGCCGGACTTGAAAATGGCTTTAACCTGATGTTCACCCGGCGAGAGAGAAGCGCGGACACGGCCGGACTGAACGTTGACGGCCTTGCCGTCGATTTGCCAATCGGTGGGCGGGGTAGGCAGACCCGGGAAGTTGATGCAACGGGCAACGAGGATCACGAGAAAATTGCCGTCATTGGCTCTGCCGTCGTTTTTTTCTTTTATAATCTGAAACTGGCCCAGTGTGTATCCCGGTGGAGTGAATGCGGCTGTTCGGGAGGAGGCACCATCCACTGCCGCCCCGAGCGGGGTTGGAGGGGGTTTGGCAGCTTCGGCAGCTTTCTGTCGCGCCAGCTCTTCCTCCGCCTTACGCGTGGCTTCCAGCTCCTGCTCCCTGGCTTTCTGGGCCTCCAGGGCGGCGAGTTCCATTTTCCTTTGTCGCTCCTGTTCGAGGCGCGCGGCTTCTTTTCTGGCTTCTTCCTCCTTCAGCCGATCGGCGGCGAGCTTGGCGTCGGCCTGGCGTTTTGCCTCAGCATCGGCGAGGGCCTTCTGGCGTTTGAGGAAATCGAAGGTGATGTTGGTCACGGCCGGCGGGCTGCTGGTCGCACCGAGGTTATCGACGCACCAGAGGGAGATCGTGTAATTGCCTTCGGCAGCGTAGGTGTGGGCCGTCTTTTGGGGAATGGAGGAGAGGTTATCCTCCTTGCCATCGCCCCACGCGATGCGCCAGCTCTGGAGGGTGCCGTCCGGGTCATGCGACCCGCCATCGGAAAGCGTGGCGACGCGGTTCGTTTCGTCGATGGAATCGAGGCGGAGAACCGCGGTGGGAGCCTGGTTCGGGGCCGTTGCCTGCCGCGGTCTAAGGACCAACCAGCCACCCACACCTGCGCACAGCACCAGCACGGTGACAATGATGACGACGGGTTTCTTACTTTTGAGTTGGGGCATAATTGTAATGGGGAATCGTTCGACCGGTGCAGTGAAGGGAGTCCGACCTGTGGCTGCATAGGTCGAGCTGGGCTGGATGAGCAGGGGCGCGTTGCCGTTCCAGCAACCGCGGACTCTTTGCCGCTAGCTCCATGTCCAAAATGGGTATCAACGATTAGGCTTGGAGGTCAAGCGGTTTGTGCGGGTCGGGTGTGATATAATTCGGAACGATTCAATGGAAAGCAGCGCGCGCCCTCGGGCACAGCAGTTGGCGCCCCCGCCAAGCGCATTCCCGCTTCGTTATTTCTACTCACTATTTGGTGAGCTTGGGCCGATGCGAACCAACCGGCGGGGGCGCCGGTTGGCAGCGCCCGAGGCGGGCGCGCGCTCCCCCGGCAATGATAGGGTTTAGGACCAGCTGGTTTTCCTGCATTTACCCCACTTTCCAAGACGATCAGGGCAGCCGAAGGTCTCGCGTTTGGGCAACCGAAAGTTGTTTGGCTAAAGGACCAAGTTCAAACCGGTTCGAGCTCTTCGATGAAAACCTACAGATGGGTGCGGTCGATTCGTCGTGTCATTTTGGCGGGGACGGTTGTGGCCGGTTGCCAGGCGATGACTGTCATGGGCCAGACGAATATCTGGACCAATTCCGCGAGCGGCTATTGGGAGCAACCCGTTTGGTCCGCGGGCGCGCTGCCGGGCACGAACCAAACGATCCAATTCACCAATGCCTGGCAAGCGCTGGCGATTGGCCCGAGCACGGTCGCCAATTACGCGGACACTTTGCGCGTCGGCGCGGTTCTACTCTCGGCGCCGTCGAATTCCCTGAACACACTGCTGTTGAATTACGCCGGGCTGGAGAATCCGTTGGTTATCGGCGACGAAACTTCAGGCGGGACGAATGTTTTTCCCGGGCGCCTGGAGGTTCACACGAATTCCGCCGTGGTCATCCTCGATTCCGCTTTGCAAATCAACAACCAAGCTGCGGCCGCATTTCCTCCGAGCGGGCCCGAGTTGGGCGGATTCTCCATTGGCGGCAGCTTGAATCAGGGAGAGTTCTCAACGGTGACCGCGGGCTTCGTGCATATCGGTGATATTGGGCCCGGGGTTTACAATCTGACCAACGGTCTGGTTTCGATCGCCGCGCAACGCCTTGGGGGCAATTATTCGGCCTGCAGCCTGAACGGAAGTTCCTACATCGAACACGTCGACTTCATGAGCGACGAAATCTCTGCCGGCATGATCGGCAAAGATCAGCATTTTACTGTAAAGATCGAAGGGGACACATTCACTCAAACAGGTGTTCTATCAAATGGAAAGAGGTTGTCGGAAATTTGGAAGCGCATTAGCTGAGTCGCGCGGCACATTGCGGAGAACCCAACTATGTGGGGCCAAAATTGCCTTAGCTACGTCTGAAATTGACTCACCGAAGCCACGTTCAGAACATGCCAGAGCTCAGCGCACCCATTCCCTATTTATGAGATGGGTTCTAAATCGGGTGAGACCCCAGATCGGTCGGCTCTGACTCCCCATTGCGGTGGGAGGCGCCTAGCCCCATCGTTTGAACGGTTTACAAGGCATGCTTTTCAATTCCACGGATTTCCTGCTCTTTTTTGGCCTTTTTTATGTGGGTTACCTCCTGGCCAGCGGGCAGATGTACTTGCGCAATCTGCTGCTCGTGGTGGCCGGCTATGTCTTTTACAGTTTTTGGGACCATCGTTTTTGCGCGTTGCTGTTTTTCACCAGCGTCCTGGACTTTAGCGTTGGATGGCTGATTGGCCGGACGAGTCAGGAGGGCCGCCGCCGTGCGCTCGTCGCCACCAGTATAGCTTTGAACCTGGGCGTGCTGGGGATTTTTAAATACTACAATTTCTTTCGCGAGAGCTTCGAGGGATTGCTGGCGCAGTTTGGGATGCAGACGCACTGGCAAGGTTGGGAGCTGGTTCTGCCGGTGGGCATCTCGTTCTATACGTTTCAATCGATGAGCTATGTGGTGGACGTGTATCGGCGGCAGATCCCCGCCACCCACGATTTGCTTGGGTTCCTGGGCTATGTCTCTTTCTTCCCGCACCTGGTAGCGGGCCCGATCCAGCGAGGCACAACCTTGCTGCCGCAGTTCGCGCGGCCTCTGACGATTACGCGAGAAGACGTCGAATTGGGGATCTGGCTGGCGTTATGGGGAATGTTCAAGAAGGTGGTTGTGGCTGATAGCCTGGCGCCGCTGGTGGAGTTGATCTACCAGCACAATATCACTTCCGGACCCGCCATCGTGCTCGGAACGATCGCTTTCGCGCTGCAAATCTATTGTGATTTCTCGGGGTATTCCGATATCGCCATCGGGATCTCGCGGTTGATTGGCTTCCATCTGACGTTGAATTTCAATCTGCCTTACTTCGCCACCAGCCTGCGCGATTTCTGGCGCCGATGGCACATCAGCTTGTCCACCTGGCTGCGCGACTATCTTTATGTGCCTTTGGGCGGCAGCCGAACAACGACCGCGCGCACGTGTTTAAATCTTGGAATCACCATGCTGTTAGGCGGGCTCTGGCACGGGGCTTCGGTGACTTTCGTGTTTTGGGGTGTATGGCACGGATTGGGTTTGATCGTGAATCATTTATGGAGGCGTTACCGGCCAGGCTGGATGGTAATACCGTTCTGGCTGGGATGGTTGCTGACGCAATCGTTCGTGCTTTACGGTTGGCTGCTTTTCCGAGCCGGTTCTTTGCATCAGGTGATGCAGCTCACTGTTTCGCTCGCGAGTTTTTCGCTGCCGCGATGGTGGACAATCTACCTGCGCGATCTGCTGCTCCTGGCCAGCCCCCTCGTGGGGATGGAACTGTGGCAGTGGCGGTCGAAAGATCTCAATGCGCCGATGCGATTATCGGTGTGGTCAAGAGCGGCGCTGCAAGCCGCGCTGTTGGTGATGATCGTTGTCTTTTGGCGCCAGGACCCGACGACGTTTATTTACTTCCAGTTTTGAGGCGGATGCGAAGTCACCAATACCAGATCAAAATCGCGGAGGCTGTCCGCGCTGTTCTGCCGACGCTGGCTGGCGTGGGATTGATTATCATCGGGCTGAAAGCCGCCGCCTGGCTGTCACTGCTGCCGGCCAAAGCGGCTGAACAGGATCTCAACGGCGCCTTCCTGGCGCACCAGGCCCGCGCGGCTTCCGCTACAAACCACGCTCAGATTGTTCTCCTTGGCGATTCGACCTGCATGTTCGGGGTCGATGCCCCGACTTTGTCTCGCGAGCTATTGCACCAACCCTCGGTCATCAACCTCGCGCTGCCGATTTGGTTTCGGCTCGATGATTATGGTCGAATGCTATCGGATTTTGCGGCGGCGAATCCGCTTCGCGATCGCATGGTGGTGTTGCTGGTGACTCCGGAAAAGCTAACGAGACACATGTATCCGAGCTGGGAAGAGATCTGGAACAGCATTCGTTATCACTCCCGGAACCCGGGCAACGCTGCGGGAGATGGGGGGTGGCTGACGGGCCGGCTGGGGCTGGAGGTGATTCGGGAAAACATGATCGATCATGTTTTCGAGAAACCGCTGGAAGGCAAAGGGGAAGGCACGACACGTTTTGGCTTTTGTTCCGAACTGGAAGCATACTTGAACGCGCATCAAGGGAGCTCGGTGGTTTTCGGCACCGTTGCGCCGCCACGCAAGTGGTCGCCGCATCCCTGGGCAAGCGCGAAGGATTGCGAATTCGATGCAGACGCCTTTCGCCAACATGTTCCGTCCGACGCGGAATTAATCGTGGGATTTACGCCGGGACCGTGGAGCTACCGGGATCCGGATGAACAAACGCGGCGGCTCGAACTGCTTCGGTATTGGGGCCGATGCATCCACGCGGGCGCGCTCCTCACGAACCTGCCACCCACCTGGCCGGATTTATATTTCGGGGATAAACGCCACTTGAATGTCGAGGGCCAGAAACGGTTTACAGCCGCGCTGGCGAGAGAGCTGGCCCCGCTGCTGGAGCGCTCGGAACCGACGCCAACGGGACGAGGGTCGGAGAGTCGAAGGGAAGGAGGGAAGAGGTCGGAATTCGAAATTAACTCATTGAGAATTGAGCATTGAGCATTTTTTATTTCTCATTGAGAAGGCGCAAGGCGCAGTCGATACATAGGCAACCGATGGGCCAAAGAAAGATGGCAACGGAGAAGGATCAAAAGGTGGCGGCGGGAGGCGTTCAAAAATGATCAGCAGCAAGCGTTAGTTATTAAAACCTGTAAACGTGCATGAGCGGCTCGGGTATCCGGGCCCCTCTCTTCGTCTCAAATTTCGATTCGTAGAGATAATCCGAGAGTCCGGTTTCGGACCGTCCGCGGTCCGTTTGCAGCGAAGCTGGTGTCGGCAGACCGTCTCGCGCCTGGGATCAGAACCTCGCGAGAACTGCTGCCACTGGAACGGACGATTTCCTTCTGGCGCAGGCCATTCTGCCTGGCGAGTTCAATTGAGTGTCGCTCTTTAGAGGGCCGCCTTTGTGCGATGCGTTCGGGTTCGATTGCGGCATGGCACGGCCTATGCAAAGGCCATGAGTCGAACCATGAAAAGACAGTCTATTCGAAAGACTTTCCAACTGCCGAGCAGGTCAGGGTTGTACAACCGGCGGGAAGAAACGGATAATCAATCTGTGATGCACGCCCCTTGCTCCGGCAAGGGGCGTTCAGCATTGGCGCATGTTCACCTTCGAGAGGCGTGAATCGGAGGCCACGCAAATCGGTCATAACCTGGGCGACCACGGGAGCATTTTCCTTCGCTGAACGATGAAGTTGGACCGGAACACCGCATGGCCAGGTCGCAGTTTCCACGCGGGCACCATTCCGGCCGCTGCGAGCGGGGACCGCTCGCGCTCCGCCAGCATTTTGACCGACGGAGTAGACCAGGTTGATATATCGAGATACGATTGTCGCGAAAGCCTCCTCGTTGCCTCGCTCGACAAACTCGCGCAGTAATCTCGTATCATCTGTCATCATCTACCCTATACATTTACGCGCATGGCCAAAAGTAACGCGTTTTTTCATGGCGTTAAAGCCACGAGCCGACGTGGCGCGAGTCTCTGGCATTAACTGCTTGCCGACTGTGCAGTGTAGGTGTGTAATCGCCTTAACCTCCGCACTCAGCTTCATTCGAGCGGAGGGCAACCACTAAACCGAAAGGAATCATGAAAAAGACGTTCCGTTTCGTTTCTGTTGCCGGGTTCGCATTGCTCACCAGTTGTTGGCTGGTATTCGGGCAGGACACACCCAAAATGGCGGCGCACTTCATCAAGGTCGGCCAGGCCGACGCCACGCTGCTGGAGTTCCCCTGCGGCGCATTGCTGATTGATGCCGGGGCGCAAGACGACACGTTTGCCAATCATCTGGTCCAATACCTCAAAGGTTTTTTCCAGGCCCACCCAGACTTACATAATACCCTGGAAGCCGTGTACGTTACGCATCCGCATATCGACCACACTTATGCGCTCAAACTGGTGGCGCAGAACTTCACGATCAAACGATACATAGACAATGGCCAGACTGCCGGTTCCGGCATTGCCAATGTGAAATGGCTTCGCGCGTTCGCACAAACCAACAACATTATCACCCGGCAAATCGTGAACAGCGACATCGAGATCGCTGGCCAACACAAGGGCATCACGGATGATGTGATAGATCCATTGAAGTGCCCCACCTGTGACCCGGTCATCACGATCTTCTCCGGTCAGTGGGATACCGACCCTGACTGGACCGCTACCGAGCTTAATGACAAAAACAATCACAGCCTGGTTATCCGGGTTGATTTCGGCCAATCGTCGTTCTTCTTTACGGGCGACATGGAGGTTCCGGCCATCACGAGCCTGCTCGGTTTGTATGGGCCGCAGGCTAATTACGACAAGCTATTCGGCGCGGACGTTTGGCATGTCGGGCATCACGGATCGGACAACGGCATCACGGAGGACTTGATCACCGCAATCCATCCGGCCATGGCAGTTATCTCGGTCGGGCATTGGGATTTTGGGAAGACTGGCGGCGGAAACTTCACGACGTATTACTATGGACATCCGCGCAAGAGCACCATTGATATGCTAAGCGCGCACATCAGCGGCACGCGCTCCGATGCGCCACGTGAGAAAGTTGCCACGGCCTCAAAGAAGTTTTCTTCTTACCAGATCAAAAAGAAGATCTACGCCACAGACTGGGACGGCGACGTGGTAATCCATGCCAGCCTGACACACCAATTGGACGTGTCGTTTAACAATTAGACAGCTATCTCTTTTACAACTGCCGGACCGCGCGGCGTTCCGGGGCGCAGCAGCAAAAGATGCGGTTGAGGCTTGGCTGGGTCGAATGCGGTCGTTTCGTAGAGCTATGCTGCGAGCGGGGACGGCTCGCATTCCGTTCGTTCGGGGTGTGATCTAAACGACGGACGGCAAGCGCGTGCGTCTACGCGTGCGGTTCATGGTGACGTCTCGCCGCCACAAATCGGGGCGGGACGCCCCTTGAACTCGCAGCCGGGACGGCTGCGCTGCGGTTTATTGCCCATCAGTTTCAATCACAGCCGGTCCCTCGTCCGCGTTTGACTTTATCCATCCCCTCACCGATGATCAGCAAACCCTGAATCCGGTTCGGCATTGCTGTATGGGCTCAATGAGCTTATGAAAGATCCTCGAATCGTCCGGCGCACGAACAGCCGAGCGTTCACCCTGATCGAACTGCTGGTGGTGATTGCCATCATTGCTATTCTTGCCGCGATGCTCCTGCCGGCGCTTGCTAAATCAAAGCAAAAGGCCATTCAGACCCAGTGCCTGTCCAACCTCAAGCAGCTCAATCTGGCCATGGTCCTTTATTGCGGGGATAACCGCGAAAGGACGCCCGGCCGTGACAGCGTGCCGGATACCGGCATTTGGTGGTACTCTGGCCACAAGGACGTCTGGTGGTGGTACAAAGAACTCGATAAGACCTACGCTGGCGCACTCAAGAATTCGGTCAGCAACCAGATGGTTTTTCAGTGTGCCAAAGATCGCGGCTGGAAGGATTACGGTTTTCCAATTCCGCATCACGATAACCCAGTGCTCGATTACGGGAGCTACGTCTTTAACGGCTGCGACAACCGCGGCAATCCCAAGAACAACCTGCTCGACCTCTCATTGCCTAATGTCCTGCACCCTTCGCGCACCTGGCTGATGTCCGAATGGCCCATCCACTGGAGCTACTCGTGGCACAGCAGCCGGACCGGTGACAGGGACATTTCTTACAAAGATGCCATCGACAACGTCAGCTTCGTCGACGGCCATGTCGCCTACATCAAAATCTATTACAACCCATCTTTGCCCAATGGCGACGCGCCCTTCACGTACGATACTGCGAGTATTCCTGCTTCTTACAATTACCAGAATGCGCCGGATTAGTCTCGCGCTCCTGCTGCTCCTGCTGCTCCTGCTGCTGCCCGGTTGCCGGCCAAAAGAAGTCCAGGTGCTTGTGGGACCGAGCGAGGCCCTCGGCGAGGTGCTGGCCGAAGAGACGGTTCGCCTGGCCGGACCCAACCATTTAATCACGCTGATCACTCATGACAATTCCTGGGGACCGCCGTCGACGGCCGAGCAAGCTTTGCGCGCGGCGCTGAAGAAGCGAAAAGCGACGCTGAATTCCGTGAAGACCGCCAACCTCGGTAATCCCATGCTGTCGGGCGAGGTTGGCCTTAAAGCTGCCGACTTTTTTGACGCGATGGAAAAATCCGCCAACGCCGGTGCGGTGATCTCGCTCGTCGGAGCGCCTCTGCTGAAGGAAGGCGATGTGAGCCGGCTGACGACTCCGCATCCGCCCGTGCTGGTCGTGGCCACGGCATCGCTGGGTGACAAAATGGGGGTGCATACCGATCCCATGGTGTTGGCGCGACTGCTCGAAGCCAAAGTGATCCAGTTAGCGATCATCGACGGCACTGGCCCTGCCGCGCAGCCAACCGCCAAACCGGACCCAAACCGCGCACTGTTCGACCAGCACTACCGCATCCTCCGCCCGGCGGAGGAGACGAGGTAACGAGGCTTTTTTGCAATGTGGAAGACGAGTCTTTTTTCAGTGTAGGAAACGAGGTGACGAGTCTCACTTCCTTTTGCTTACCAACTCCTGGTGACCTTGCCACGCCTCACCGCACCCGCTGACCCTGAACTCGCGAGGCGTGTGGACTGCGCGGTATACCCGCGCTCTTCTTCCTTATCGAGTCGCACCCGAATCAACCTATGACCTATTACACACGAGCACAATTTTCCCCGCTACCCCTCCTTTCTCAAGCAGCTCGTGCGCTTGCCTGGCCTGGGCCAGAGGCAGTCGCTGCGCGATCAGCGGCTTGATCTTCTTTTGCTGAAGGAGGTCGAGCAAAGCGATTAAATCCTGTCGAAACTGTTCCGGCTTCAGACGCTTCAGTGTTTGAATGCTGTAGGGAACCACTCGTTTCCGGCCCGGCAGCAACCAGCCCCCGGCGATATACAACGCAAAAATGGCGGTGCCGCGAAACCGTTGGCGTTGTCCTGGACGACCTGAAGCCAACCCCTCGCCGCGAATCGAAGTAATGAGGCCATAGCCCACCACCTTCCCGCCGCGACGGAGAGTCTTGCGGGATTGCCAGAGGTGCTTGCCGCCGAGGGGGTCAAAGACAGCGTCCACTCCTTCGTTTGTGAGTCGGTGAATCTCTTTAACAAAGTCCTGTTGCCGATAATCGATCGGGATGCCACCCAATTCAGTCACGGTAGATGCCCCGCGTGAAGAACAGGTGCCATACATCTCCAGTCCGGCGAGGCGCCCCAGTTGCAATAGGGCCGTGCCGACGCCGCCGGACGCGCCATGAATCAACACGCGTTGCCCCTGGCTGACTTTCGCCGACCGATGCATCATCTGGAACGCGGTGATGTAGTTCAGCACCAGGCTGACCACCTCCGCGGGGTCCAAACCGGCAGGGACTGGAACAAACTCTTGTTGCGGCAGGCAGACGAACTCGGCGTAAGCGCCGTGAATCGGCATTGCGGTAACGATTTGGCCCGGTTCAAAGCCGGAGACACCGTCGCCCAGTTGATCTACCACCCCAACCAGATCCCACCCCGGAGTGAACGGCACCGGGGGTGTTTCCGGATGAATGCCCTCGCGTGCCATCACGTCGGGCAAGGCGACTCCGGCGGTCAGCACTCTGACCCTCAGTTCGCCATGCTTGGGCTCGGGGCGCTCCTCTTCAATTAACTGAATGGCATCGGGGCCGCCGTAGCGAGTGACGATTACGCGCGCGTGCTTCATTATTTTGTTTCGCGCTCGCCGAACGTTCCAGCTAATGCGGTACAACGCTCGCAATCACTGGCGCCCGGCAGTGACATTTGACAGGGAAGCACACTAAAATTAAGGCTGCAATAGGTCCGCGTGGGGTTCGCTGTCCCGGTTCCAATGGCGCAGGACCTGCACATCTTGGCTATCGAACAGAGCCTTGGTTTTCATTGTTTGCACGTGGCCGTCACAGAATAGGCTGTTCCAGCGGCCATTATGGCGCTGGTTCGTTGCCACCCAAAGGAGTGACCCAACTGTCGACTGCGCCGTGGGAGGGATTCCGTATTCATGGTACCAGTGGAGTCCTTCTGACATGTCTGTGTCACCAACGACAACCCACCCCTGAGTCGGCCCTGAAATCCATGTAAAGTGCGCATCCGAACTGGCCAGCATCTCGCTTGGCATTAGGACAGCGGTGTCCCGGACCGGCTTATAGTCCTCCGCGTGCAAGGGAGAGGCGGTTAGAAAGTCGCCACCGAGACCTTGGCCAGATTGAGGATGGAGAAGGGCGGACCCGAAAGCGTTGTAGGCGTAGCTGCCATGGTTTGGCGTGGTGACGAGTGAGAACGTCGTGGGGCCAGCGTATACCACGTGCTGGTAACTGGGACATTGATATAATCGTGATTTAGGCGCTTCGGTGATACTGGTGCTGTTAGTGGCTGGCCATTTGGCGCCCACGTGGGATTCGAGTTGTTGGTGCCACCAAATCTCCGGTGCCGGAACATTGTTTCCTTCGTAGATTGGATAATTCCGGATATCCGACACATAACTGGCCAGCCCGATTCCCAGCTGCTTCAGGTTGCTCCGGCAAACTGTTGTGTAAGCTGATTGCTTCGCCCGATTCAGGGTCGGCAGCAGCAGCGCAGCCAATATTGCGATGATAGCGATGACGACCAGCAGCTCGATCAGAGTGAATGCCGTTCGCCGCTTCTTGAGGCTGAGAGCGGTGGCGAGCTTTGCGCTCCACCGAGTTTCCATAAAAGCTCCAACCCTTAACCTGAGCCCATGCGAGTGAATGTCAACGATGATTTTTCGCAAAGGCCGTAAGTGCCTGTAAAATCGAGGATTTTAATGTTTTGACACCGGCGATATGGAAGAACAGCACCTTCCAGCACACAGCGGGGGAGTATGCTTTTCTTTCCACGATTTGAGATGCGGTATTCCTTGGCGGAACCACGGTTGCAGGCCAACGGTCTGGGAATGAGCTACTACAAAACCATTCCAGGCCATTGGCCTAACGCATGCCGCCGATGAATCGCGCCTTCAGCGATAGCAAAGTTCTTGCGCTGGAAGAGCGCGGGTATACCGCGCAGTCCACACGCTTCGCGAGGGATGTGATCACTTGCTCTGACCGGGCGAGCAGACTTAAACTGCGTCCAATGAAAACTCCGCTGGTTCTGGGTCTGGGTTCTTTTCTTCTGGCCGCTTCCGGATGGGCGCAGGAGCAGCATCCGACTTTGGCTTTGGGGGGTGCGGCGCCCGAGTTCAGCTTGACCGGTGTGGATGGCCGCAGTTATTCGCTGAAGGATTTTTCCGAGGCAAAGATCCTGGTTGTGGTCTTCACGTGCAATCATTGTCCGACCGCACAGTACTACGAGGAGCGGATTAAGCAGATCACGACGGATTACAAATCCAAAGGCGTGGCGGTGGTGGCGATTATGCCCAACGATCCCAAGTCGGTGCGGCTGGACGAATTAGGCTGGACGGATCTCAGCGATTCCTTTGACGAGATGAAGATCCGCGCGCGCGATCGGCAGTATAATTTCCCGTACCTGTATGATGGCGACACGGAAACGGTGGCTCGGGCTTACGGACCGGTAGCTACGCCGCATGCGTTTGTCTTCGACGCCGCGCGCAAGCTGCGCTACGTCGGGGCGATTGACGATTCCGAACGCATCGCGCAGGTAACAAAGCATTACCTGCGCGATGCGCTCGACGCCTTGCTGGCCGGCCAGGAACCGCCGGTGACGCGGACCAAAGTCATCGGATGTTCCCTGAAATGGGCCGGCAAAGCTGAGGGAGTCAAAGCCTATATGGAAAAGTTGGCGGCGGAACCGGTGTCGCTCGCTCCGGCCGATGAGGACGCGCTCAAGGCGCTGCGGAAGAATGATTCGGGCAAATTCCGGCTGGTGACATTTTGGGCGACCTGGTGCGCGCCGTGCGTGGCCGAGTTTTCCGAGTTTGTAACGATCAACCGAATGTATCGGCATCGGGATTTTGAAGTGGTCAGCGTGGCGGGGAACCGGCCGGATGAAGAAAAGAAGGTGCTGGCGTTTTTGCGTGAGAAGCAGGCTTCTTTCAAGAACCTGATCTTTGCCTCGAACGATCGCGACAAGCTGATCAATGCGTTCGATCCGAATTGGCAGGGAGAGGTTCCGTATACGCTCCTCCTGGCACCGGGCGGGGAAGTTATTTATCGAGAGACGGACCGCATTGATCCGCTGGCGGTGAAGCGGGCGATTGTCAAAGCGTTGAATGATAAGAAGCCGTGGTGATTCCGAGAGGGGGACGAACGTCGAACTTCCAACGCCTAACGAAATGACGGATTTGCCCGCGATGGGCGGGCTCTTCATGAACCGTGGTGGCAACGCGCCCCTCTCCCCATCGGATGGGAGAGAGGAAGGTATCCGTCTATCCTGTCAACGGCGACAGTTTGCCTACAAATCGCCTAAGAAAGTTAAAGGTTGTGTGTCGTACATTTGGATTGGCGCGGCGAAGGCCGGGCCGGCAAACGCGTTATGAATCAAAAATTCTTGAATCGAATAGGGGTGGCAATTGGCGTTGTGGCGATTGCCGTGTTGTTATTGTTCAAAGTAAACGGCCAACAGAATACCAAACCTGGGGTGATGCACGTCAGCACGAACTGGGTGGGTTATCTGGTGATCGGCAAAGAGGACACGAACGATCGCATATCGCCAGGGCCCTCTCCGCACTGTGAAGGGCAGGTGCAGATCGGGTTGCGAAGCGACGGGGTGGTAGTGTGGCGAAGAGCGTTTGGACCGTGAGCCGCGGCGGATTTGGTCGGGAAAACCGTTGAAACGGTTCAGTTTGTACGTCGGCGTGCAGTTCACCCCGCTGAAGCGGGGTGTTAATGAAACATCCTCGTGGTTGGCAGAGCATTTTTGATTTCAAAGCCTGGGCAGATGGTTTAATGGTTTTAGACACCATATGAACTGTCCCGAGTGCCGGACCCCGGTTGAGAAAGGCGCGCAGTTTTGTCCGAAATGTTACGCCCGTATCGAGCCGCCCACTCTATGGCAAAGATTCCGTTCACTTTTTCAAAGCGGAGACAGGCCGCGCAAGCCGTTCATCACGATCAAGCGCACCGTTAACATCAAAACGACAGATAAGGAAGGTCATCAACACGAATACCAGTCGTTGGACCAGGTGCCGCCCAAGTTGCGCGGCGATATTGAAAAGCTGGAATCGGACGCCGAGAAAGCGGCACTAAGCGGCACGCTGTCTGGAAAGACGTTCAAGATCGAGAAAAAGGTTTCCGTCTTCAGAGTCAAAGACGCGTATGGGAAAGAACAGGTCTACCATTCCCTGGAAGAATTGCCTCCGGAGATCCGCGCGGCGTTCGAGAAGGCCAGCAAGCAAATTAAGGAGTAGCCGGCGAATGGGGAGGGGGTGACGACGGAAACCGTTGAAACGGTTGACTACATCACGGGCTCGCATCCACCGCGCTGAAGCGCGGTGTTAATGAGACTGCCAGAACTGCGAGTGGGCTACCGACAGAAACCCTTGAAATGGTTGCGCAGGTGAGCCAGGTGTTCCTGCACCGGGCTGAAGCCCGGTGTTAATGAGATCCTCCAAACGCTCTTGAGTTGGCAGGGCTGGCTCTAGTCATTCGTTACGGGTACAGGGTCTCCAGACAAGATCCACTTTTTAGCGATGTCGAGCGCCGCGTCGCGTCCCTCGCGAAGATCGGCAAGAGAGGGGGTGGAAAAGATATGCGGCGGGATGCCGTGACCTTCGAAGACGATGCCGTTGGCGCGGAGCCCGAGCGCGCGGGAGACTGCGAATCGGGTGCCGTCACTGAGCGTGAGCACTGTGGGTCCACCGCCGGCGCCGTTCGTGGGCGTGCCGACAATCAGCACGCGCTTCATGGCCTCAATGCCGGAGACGAAATGTTCGCAGGCGCTGGCGCAGCCTTCATCGATGAGCATCGCGACCCGTCCGCGATAAGTCCAGGGGCCGCGCGGTTGAACGCGGCCGATGGTTTTATGGAACTGGTCCGTGCCTGATTCGCGCCAAAAATCGATGCTGCTGACCACGGGCTGGTCGATGAGCCGTCCGTTGACTTCGTCGGCCAGGGCGTCGCTGCCGCCGCCATTGCCGCGAACATCGATCACCAGGCCACGGCTGGCTTTGAATTGCTCGAGCGCGCGGTCGAATTGTCCGGCCAAATCGGGGCCGCCCCACTGCGAAATGCGGATGTAACCCAGCGAGTCGCTCAGGCGCCGCGAGGAAATCACCGGCTCGCTCATGAATCCACCCCGGCCATTTCGTTGGAGCGTTATCTGACGAATGGTCTGGTCGGCCGCGCGGGCTTTGATCGTGACAGCTGATCCGGGCGGGCCGGAGAGGAGTTGGCCGCAAGCCCCGCGAATGCGCGCCCGTTCGGTGGAACCACAGACCCGTTTCAACTTCGTGGCCAGGCAATCCGCCACGGGCTTGCCGTCGATGGAGACCAGAACGTCTCCGGGTTTTAGCCCGGTGCTTTCGTCCGCCTTGATGACGGAAACGTTTCCTTCAACCTGGTTCAGGTACACGGGCGGTGATTCGAGGCTCGGCTGGCCGGGATAGGAGAAGATTCGGGTGTGCGTGTCCTTTAAGCTGGCGATCAATTCGAGCATTAAGCCGTAGAATTCCTGGTCGTCCTTGACCTGGCGAACGCGTTCGATGGTCGGTTCGATGCATTCCCGTCCTGAAATTCCTTTGTATTCGAGGGCCGGGTAAGTGGCGCTGAGCTTCTGCCAAAATTCTTCCAGGATCTGCAGGCGTTTGTCGGATGAAAGCGGAGGCGGCGGGGCGGGCAACTCGGCGGCGGGTGCGGGTTCCAGTTTCGAAGGACGTTCGGAGGGGACGATTTGGGCGCCGCCTTTGAGGGTTGCGTCAATGCCATGACCGCAAAGTTGCCGGGCCTGAG
>CAZUVM010000247.1:0-17374 GCA_964623885.1 uncultured Verrucomicrobiota bacterium | reverse complement strand
CCGGGCCAGCGCCAATTTGAAACCAGTTCGCACGCTGAGCAGCGATCCCGGCCTGCTTTTCTTCACCAGCGCTACGACGGGCCATCCGAAGATGGTCCTGCACACGCAGGCCAGCTACGGACTCGGCCACCGCGTAACCGGCGAGTCGTGGCTCGACCTCGGCCCAAAAGACGTGCACTGGAACATCTCCGACCTCGGCTGGGGCAAAGCCGCCTGGTCCAGCTTTTTCGGACCGTGGCATATGGGCGCTTGCGTATTCGCCCTGGACGCCCGCGGCAAATTCGATCCCGCACTGGCGCTCGACACGCTTCAGAACTACCCAATCACCACCTGGTGCGCGCCCCCGACCGCCTTACGGCTCATCGTGAAACAAAAACTTGCTTCGCGGAAATTCCCGCATCTCCGGCACTGCGTCACCGCCGGCGAACCTCTCAATCCCGAACTGCTGAACCAGTGGCGAGCGGCCACCGGTCTGACGCTCTACGAAGCTTATGGCCAGACTGAATCCGTCGTTCTGATCGGCAATTCTCGAAAGTCTGCCCACCCGGTGTTGGCGGGATCAATGGGCCAGACGATGCCTGGTTTCGAAATCACGATCCTGCGCGATGATTTATCCGAAGCGTCGCCCGGCACCGAAGGCGAGGTCGCGGTGCGCGTGCGGCCGAACAGGCCCGTCGGTCTCTTCCGCGAATACTGGCTCAACCTGGAGCAGACCAACGCGCAATTCGTCGGCGATTATTACCTCACCGGCGACCGCGCTACCCGTGACCGCGACGGTTACTTCTGGTTCATCGGCCGCAAGGACGACGTGATCAAGAGCTCCGGTTACCGCATCGGACCCTTTGAAGTCGAGAGCGCCCTGCTCGAACACCCGGCTGTGCTGGACGTTGCGGTCGTCGGCGTGCCCGATCCGCTTCGCGGCCAAGTCGTCAAAGCCTTTGTCGTTTTGCGCGACCACTTGCCACCCGGTGACGAACTGAAAACGGAATTGCAAGTCCACAGCAAGCGCCTCATTGCCGCCTACAAATACCCGCGGGAAATCGAGTTCGTCTCCGAACTCCCGAAAACAATCAGCGGCAAAACCCGCCGCGTCGACCTGCGCAGTCGCCCGCCGTTTTCAAGCCAGGCGGAAAATCGACCACAGTTGTAAATGACCACGCTCCGCCGGATTCTGATACTCTGGATAGTCTTTGCCAGCCTCCCGCTTCTCGCCTCCGCGCCATATCCGCCCAGTCAGGTAATTACCGGCCTGAAGTGGGACGAGTCGGTTCTTAAGGTCAAGACGCGGGCCGGGGACAACTGGCCCATCACGTGGGCGGAAAGAGATCTTCAGATTACGGCGTGGGGCGATGGTCCCGGCTTCGATGAACTGCCTCCGCGGCTTTCCCTCGGCTTCGCTCACATCTGGGGTGACCCGCCAAACCTGCGGGCGGAGGACTTCTCGAGCGACGCCGATACAGTAGAAGGCGGCGGTTCCAAAGCAATCAAAGCCAGCGGTCTGCTCCTGGTCGACGGCGTCCTCTATATGTGGGTCCGCAACTATCGTCCTCCTGGTTCGGATGAATTCACCCACGCCCGGCTCGCCTGGTCGAAAAACCGCGGCACCAACTGGGTGTGGGCCGATTGGCATTTCACTCAGACCTTCGGTTGTCCGGAATTCGTCCAATATGGCCCGAACTATGCCGGCTCCCGCGACGACTTCGTATACGTAGTTTCGCAAGCCAACGACAGCGCCTACGGTTACTCACCGGACATCGTCATGGCTCGCGTGCCCAGGCAGCAAGTGCCTGAACGCAATCGCTACGAATTCTTTGCCGGGCTCGACGCGGGGGGCCAACCCCGGTGGACGAAGGATTTGAACGAACGCAAACCTGTCTTCACGGACCCGAATGGAACCCAGCGTGTAGCCATCACGTGTAATCGCGGCTTGAAACGCTATCTGCTGACCACCTCGCACCAGCCTGCCGGCAGCCAGGCGATGCACACACCCGCACTGGGTGTGTTCGAAGCGCCCGAGCCCTGGGGACCCTGGGCCACCGTTTACTACGATTCGCATTGGTCAGACACCAATCGAACTTACCACCACAAATTTCCCACCAAATGGATGAGCCAGGATGGTCGCACCTTGTGGTTGCTCTATTCCGGCCTGGACGGTGGTCTCTATACGTTCTGTTTGAAAAAGGCGACCCTTGAGCTCGCGCGATGATTAGTAAGGCTGAGCGCGGCAAACGCTACAACAGCAATCCAACCGCGAATAGACACTCGCAAACAAACACGCATTTCTTTATTGCCGTGCATTCGAATTGAGTCATCAGCCTTCTTTGCGGCTTTGCGTGAGGAATAAAAACCCGACATCAGCCGCGAAATTGCACCTTCAAGGTTCAAATCGTTTCCTCTGTCCGGCCGGATTTACTCTACATTTGTAAATATTCTTCTTGACATCTTTACATCTGTCGAGAAAGCTGGCTTTCGTTAAGAGCGAAGATGTCTTATGCCACAGAAACCTGTTGAACTGACCGAAGCCGAGTGGGCCATCATCAAAGCGGTTTGGGATAGCGAGCCTTGCACAGCGCCCGGTATCCAGGAAAAACTCACCAAACAGACCCGGTGGACCTATTCGACGGTCCGGACGTTGATGGACCGGATGGCCACCAAGGGGCTGTTGCGGGCTGAGACGTTGCGGCACCAGACGGTGTATCGATCGGCCGTCACCCGCGAACAGGCGCAACGCGGGGAACTGCTCTACACGCTGAAGCATGCCTTTAACGGAGCCCTGACCCCGATGGTGCAATGCCTGCTGGAAACGGGCCCTCTCTCCGCGGACGAACTAGCCGAGCTGGAGTCGTTGATCCAAGCCAGGAAAAAGCGAGCGAAGCCGTGACTCAACCTATGGACACGCTGATTGAAACCATGAATGCCGGTGGCGACCAGGCGCTGCGGTTTGCCTGGCCGATGTTTTGGCAATCGAGCCTCCTGATCGGGCTGTTGTTTGCGTTGGAGTGGGCGCTGCGACGAAAAGTGCGGGCGTCGGTGCGATATACGCTTTGGCTGACGGTCGTGGTGAAGCTGTTGCTGCCACCCTCGCTGGCGCTGCCCACCGGCGTCGGCTGGTGGCTGCGTCCGGCAGCGCCAACAGTTCACCAAACTTCGGTTGTTGTCAGTTACGGTCCTGGTCGAGCGTCCGGGCTTTCGCCAGACCGCGCTGCGGTCCCGGAACCGCCGGCGCGAACGGGGCTATCGGCTGCCGCCTTGGGGCTGGTGGGTTGGTGCTTTGTCAGCCTCGGTTTGTTGGCGTGGATGCTGGCGCGCTGGCGAGCCCTGGCACGGAGAACGCAGCAGGCCGGCACGGCTCCGCAGTGGCTCGAGCAGTTGCTGGCGGAGACCAGGCGCGCGGCCGGGGTGCGCGGTCGGATGCGCCTGAGATTGCTCGATGAACCGGTGTCGCCGGCCGTGTGCGGTTTGCTGCGACCGGTCATTTTGCTGCCGCGCTTGTTAAGCGAACAACTTCCATCGGCGCAATTGCGGACGGTTCTGTTGCACGAGCTGGTTCACTTGCGCCGCAGGGACGTGTGGGTCAATTGCGCACAGTCGCTGGCGCAGTTGGCGTATTGGTGGCATCCACTGTTGTGGATGGCCAATGCGCGCATCCGGCGTCTGCGCGAAGAGGCGGTGGACGACGCTGTAATGCACGCGCTGCGAGACGAAGCGGAAGCCTACGCTCCCACGCTGCTGGAGGTCGCGAAGCTGGCGTTGCGACGGCCGTTGGCGAGCCTGGGGCTGGTCGGCATTCTCGAATCGCACAATTCGCTGCGCCAACGGATTCAACGGCTCCTTGATTTCTGTCCGACCCGAAAATCCGGATTAACGCTCGGTTCTGCGTTGTGGGTGGTGGCGTTCGGCGCGCTCGCTTTGCCAATGGGCAAGGCACCGAAACCGGATGACGCCCCGACAACTTTTTCGAGTGAAAGCAGTCCCCTCCCTGACCCGCAGTTGAACAATTCCAAGGCTGTGGATGCAACGCCCGCAGCCACGCCGACAACGGCGAACGACGCTTCGCCGCAGATCCACATTGGATCAAAGTTCATCGAGGTGCCGGTGGGAGCTATGGCCAACTTTTGGCAAAGCGTAGGGACGCCGGATCCCGCCAGATCAGGAAATACGAACTGGAGCACGATACTTACTCCAGCGCAGGCCCAAGCCGCTTTGAAAGCCGTTGAAGCTATTCCCCGTGCGGACCTACTCAGCGAAAGCTCGCTGGTAACCCTTGATGGACGGCAGGCGCAAATTCAAGTCGTTGACATTAAGACCATCGTCACGTCAATAAATCCCCGGGCGTTAACCCCGCCGGGAGTCAATCCAAACCCGACGAATGCCAACGACACCAATGCGCTCTATTTGACGCAGACCCTGCCTTTCGGTCCGACGCTGGACGTCATTCCGCATCTTGGGAGTGATGAGCGCAGCGTTCGGATGACCCTCATCCCCAGTCTCACCGAGTTCCTCGGGTATGAGCCGCCGACCAATCCCGTCACGATTTACGTTGGTGGCCTCAAACAAAAGGCCACCGTTCCGCTGCCGCATTTCCGTGTCCGCCAGGTCACAAATACGGCGGACGTTCTCGATGGCTACACACTGGTCATCGGCAACGGCATCGCAGAGAATGTCATTGAGATGAAGGACAAAGTGCCGGTGCTCGGTGACGTGCCGGTGCTTGGCCGGCTGTTCCGCAGCGAATCCAGATCTTTGGAAAAGAAACAACTGCTGGTTTTGGTCACGCCATCGCTGATTGATCGGGCAGGCAATCTGTTTCATCGACAGGATCAGCCGCCCCCCGCAAGCGCCGAAGTAAGCGGACGACAGCACTAAGGATAAGAGGCCATGGGATGGGGGGATGGTTTGGGGGTGCACAGCCGTCCCAGCGTCCCAAGGCCGGTAAAACCGAGGAATTCTGATTTTGCATCCGTCCCAAGATCCGTCCCGGGGCCATCCCAGCGTCCCGGCCGACTTAACCGGAGGCGGCGGCGGGTGCTACAAAGATTTCAAGTTGGGCTCATTGTTCGCCCTTAGTCGAGCCCGTGGGCGTGAGGCCCTGCTCGAGCGATCCACAGTATTCGCTTTCGCGCCAGACGGCGGAGCAACTTTAATTCAGCTCGCAGGAGAAGGAGGAGCGGGTTGTGCGGTGCCGACCAGATCGTTATCTGGCGGCGGCTGAGCCGATAACAGCCTGACCAAGTCTGCAGCGCGCTCACGATCCCGGCGCCCCACGTGCAGCGTAAGTTCCCCATTGTCCCCTCCGCGCAATTCTTCCAGCCACTTTAAACTCTTAACCCGGATGCGGACGATGGTGCCGAACCACCCGGACTTAAGCCAGACGGAATCGATCTCCGTTCGCGGAATTCGAATTTCCTTCACCCGGCTTTTGAAGATCTCGAAGAGACTGTCCTTCACGATGAATTCGAGGACCAGTTCGGAGGGACTTGCTTTGGCCAACCCGGTGCCCTGGGCGAAACCGCCGTAGAGGTCGTCCACGCTGAAACCCATTGTTGTGAACTGCTCTGACATGCTCAGTATTCTTCCAATTCCCCTGACTCCGCGCAAAGTTGATAGAAGATAGAACGTGAAGAAAATCTGGTCAAGTCAGGCAGCCAATGTCGGCCCCTTAATGGTTCATCAGGTAAAAGAGAATATTAATGGCCAGAGGATAGGCGCGGGTTTCGGAGAAAGTTTTGAAATACTCAATGTCTTCGCCTTCGCGTTCCCAGCCGTCGCCATTGTCGGTATTGTGGGTGGCAATCACCATGACGCGCCGTTTGCCGTCAAGCCAGGCGCGCACATGCATCTGGCGGGTATCTTCGCCACCGCGATAGGTCATTCCGCCCTCGCCCCATTCGCGCCTTCGCTCCCAAATGTGGATGCTCGGCACCTGCAGCGCGTTCTTATCCTCCGCTCGCGTCAGATCGAATACGGAATGGAAAATCGGGTGCTCGAGCGGCAGCTCGACCCAGCGCTGCTCCGGCAGCACGCGGTGGATCTCGCGCTCGAAATTATCCCATTCCCGGTCGCCCCAGAAATCATCGGCCATGAGCGCGCCGCCATTGAGCAGGTATTTGCGCAGGATGGGGACTTCCTCTTCGAGCAACTGCATCCGGCCCGGCTTGACCATGTAAATGAAAGGGAAATCGAAAAGATCCGGGCTGGTGAGTCTGAACACGCGACCGTCGGGGTCCACGCGCATGGAGGTGAGCTGCTGGAGTCGGAACGAGAGATTGAGATCGCTGTCGGGATAATCATTAATCCAACCCAGCCAGCTCGGTCCGGGCCGGCCGTTGTATTTGTAAATGATCCGCGCGAAGGTGAAGACGTCCTTTTCAAAGCCCGGCTCGTTGGTCCAGTTGGGGGTGCCGGTGCTGTGCGAGGCGGTCTCGCGCGCCGTGCGGACCGTGTCTTCGTTGACCAGGTCTCCGCCTTCGGTGCGAACGTAAGGCCCGCCGGGTTCGTTCCATGACCAACGGCCGCGTCCGCCGCCGCCCGGGGCAAATTGGCCGACACAGATGCCGGCCACGAGCATGGCCAGCACGAAAACTCGGCGCGATCGTTTCATGGTGCCCGGAGAACCGCAGCAACCCTAAACCACAATCACGGGGCGTTCAAATTGTTGATCCGTTCCTTGTATGCTTGACTTTCACCAGAACTTAGCCCAGGATGCTGCCATTGGATGGCTAAAGCCGTCGATTGAATCAGTCGGAGAATTCGATGAAGACTTCGCGAGCGCTTTTCTTGCGCGCACTGCTGGCATTGTTCGTATGCGCCGGGGCGTATGCGCAGGTGGCGGAGATTCGGCAACTCTACTCATTTCCTCTAACAAACGGATTGACGCCTGATGGAGCCAACCCCTGGGCGGCTCTCACGCTGGCGCCTGACGGGAATTTATACGGCACGACCCGGCGCGGCGCCAATGGCTCGGGCAGTGTTTTTCGGCTCACCACCAACGGGCTATTCAGCACGCTCGTTTCGCTCAGCCCCGATCAGGGCGGTCCCAATGCACCATTGGTCCTTGGAAACAATGACACGTTTTACGGAACGACAGAGAACGGGCTGCTGTTCAACGTGACCACGAACGGCGTTTTGACACCACTCACCAATATCAGTGGACTCAAAGCCGGCGGTCTGAGCGGCCTGACACTGGGCGATGACGGGAGCTTTTACGGCACGGCCTCCTCCGGCGGCACTAGCAACTGTGGAATGGTCTTCAGATTCCCGACCAATAGCCCCCTGGCTTTGGTGGCCAGCTTCGGCTTCACCAATGGACAGTTACCGTTGTCCGGGCTGACGGCGGCAGGCAATGGCAGTTTTTATGGCACCACTCACAGCGGCGGCAGCACCAATCAAAGTGCCGCCAACTTTGGTGTTATCTTCAACGTTACCACCAACGGGATCCTGACCCTGGTCGCCGCATTCGCCAATACCAACGGCGCTTACCCCTATTCCGGGCTGACGTTTGGCCCCGATGGAAATCTGTACGGCGCGACGGCGTGCGGCGGCATCGGCATGGGAAACCTGTTCCGCGCGACCACCAACGGCCAAGTAAGCGGCTTGGTCATGTTCAATGGACCAAACGGCCAAAGCCCAACTTCCAATCTCCTGCTTGGCAAAGACGGCAATTTTTATGGCACGACCGATGGCGGGGGAATCGGCGGCGGTGGGATTGTGTTCAAGCTGGCAACCAACGGCCTTATGACCACGCTCGCCAGCTTTGCCGGATCCAACGGCGCCTCTCCCAACGCGCTGGCGCTCGGTCCGGACGGGAATTTTTACGGTACCACAAAAGGAGGAGGCGGCGCAAACTACGGCACTGTGTTTACTTTGGTGTTTCCTCTACAATTCACTCAAGACACTGATGGTTCGCGCGCGGACAATGGCGTCTGGCACGGCCGGTTGATGGGGCCGCCGAGCGCAACCGTGGTCGTCGAGTCCTCGACGGACCTCACTCACTGGGCACCGTTTTCAACGAATACACTGCCGTCCGCGGACGCCGGCGGAGCGGATGTTTCATTCCCGACCGCCGGCAACGACCGGCTATTCTTCCGGGCGCGGCAAAGGTGATCACTGCGGCAAGTGGCTATACTGGAGGTCTGGCACTTCTGGCTTTTTCGCCTCCTCCAATGCGGCGTCTCGATCGCGGCAAATCGGGGCGGGGACACCCCTTGAACCCGCAGCCGGGACGGCCGCGCTACACGGAAACTGCAACGCGTTATGAGGAATGGAGCGCAGGGGTGGTTTTGACCCACCACTTCCCGATTGGATTACCGAGCGTGCAAACTTACACCACCTGCGCGCACACAATGGGCTACGATTTAAATTGTGTACGATCGGATGAGTTTATCCAAGTCCGGGGATTACGGAAAAAGCCTCCGCAAATTGTCGGAACACGAATCGGGATTTTCAAAATAAGACACTACCCGAAATTCTCGACCGGGGTTCAACTTGGCTGGAGACCCAGATCGCAGATATTGGTCACATCTCTTACCTTGACATCTGCTCTCGCATTGATCACGATAAAGTTCGTGCGGGCGGGAATGTTTATCGGCAGAGGGCATAGTGCTCCATTTGGGTTAGGGGCGGCGCGGCTGAGGATCACCTCGATGTGCAAGGTGGTGGCAGCGTGCGCGTGGATCTCTGCGCTCGCCCTGCCTCTCCCACCAGCCACGGCGTGAGGGGCTCGCCGCCGTACCTCGGCAGGTCAGAAGCGCTTAGCTTCAGTCTTTGTCAGGCATGCCGAATCGAATCAGGGGGACAGCCTCTTTTCGACGCGGAGCGCGGACGTTATTTGGCAGATTTGGGGCCTCGCCGAGGTCGCCTCGCAGGCGGTCGTCATCGAACGCCGATATGGTCTGACACCGTTTCAATCCAGCTTGGTCGCTTCTTTGGCAGGCTGAAAATCTTTGTGTCCGGTTTGCCAAAGGAGAAACGCGGACATACCCGCGAAGTTTCTGAACGTGACGATTTTCTCTTCCGTGAAGTGACCGTTGTCGTAGTTCACTTTCATCAGCACGGGATTTCCTGACGTGGTCGCCGCCTGCATGGCCGCGACGAATTTGCCCGGTTCCCACGCCGTCACACGGGGATCGTTCCAACCGCCCACGCCCATCAGCGCCGGATATTTCACCCCCTTTTGCACGTGCGCCACGCCATCCATTTGGTACAACGCCTTGCACTCGGTTTCGTCTTTCACGGTGCCGAACTCCGGCGTGTTGACCGGCCCGTTGGGGGTGAACTCCATCCGCATCGCGTTCGCGCAGCCGACGTTGCAAATCGCCGCACGGAACAAATCCGGGCGCTCGGTGATGGCGCGACTGATCAAGATTCCGCCTGCGCTCGTGCCTGTGCCGCCAAGGTGTTCCGGACTGGTGTAGCCTTTCTTCACCAGGTATTCCGCGCAGGAGATAAAGTCCTTCCAGGTATTGGGCTTGGTCGTTTTATAGCCGGCTTTATACCACGCCTCGCCTTTTTCACTGCCGCCGCGCGGATGCGCGA
Organism: uncultured Verrucomicrobiota bacterium; assembly: GCA_964623885.1. Taxonomy (GTDB): domain Bacteria; phylum Verrucomicrobiota; class Verrucomicrobiia; order Limisphaerales; family UBA8199; genus CAZUVM01. The sequence goes on along the minus strand of CAZUVM010000247.1, from coordinate 7,840 downwards.
AGGCCAACACCACACCCTGCTTCGCGACCGAATAACGAATGTTGAAACTCGGCGAACGGCTGATTCCATACGCGCCATAGCCATCGAGAATGCAGGAATTAGAGCCATCCATCGGAATGCCTTTCTTGTGCACGATCGAAAGCGGAACCATCACGCCATCGTGCCCAGGAACTTCAACTTCCTCCGACACGAGTTCGTCGAATCCCGGATACACAACGTCCGAATTGAAAATGCTCTTCGCAAACGTCTCCTTCTCCGCATCCATGTCGTAGATGGTTACCGGCGAGGTCCAGGTTGTGATATGGACGAGGCACCGATCTGTCCTGAAATCCGGGCAACTGCAATCCACCGTGCCGGACACCGGCAATTTGATCTCCTCCGTTTTTCCCATCGCCAGATCATAGCGCACCAGGCGTCCGACAACGCCGTTTGAATAATCGACGATTAAATAATGTTTCGTTTTCGTGAGTGATTGAATCGAATCCGCGGCTTCGGGAATCACAGTCACAGCGTGCGCCCAATCCGGATGCTTCACGCTCGTGCGCACGACTTTGTATTTCGGCGCGCCGGTGTGAGTGATGGCGTAAATGTAGTTTCCATGAAACGCCATGCCGCGCACGAGATTGTCCGATGGCTGGCAGAGGCCATCCCACTTGATTTTCTTTTTCTTCATTTCGGAAACGGGCGCGTAATACGCCCGCAACTCGTTTTGCACTGTGAAGACGCCGCCGAACAAATAATCGGGATACGATTCATCAATCGACGCGGACGGAAATTCTTTTGGCTCGATGCCGAGCTCGGGATTCGCTTCGTTGCTGAAAAAATCGGGGTCATTATCGAAGCCGGACCCGAGCTTGTGCAGCCGTGTCTTACGGTTCAATTCGATCTCAGGGCTTTTGATGTCGGTGACTTTTCCTGCGTCGTAGAAAAAGGTGACGTTGTCTTTGGTCCAGCCGATGGGGCCGTAGGACGGATACATTTTTTCCGGCAGCAAGGTTCCCTTGTCCACGTCGAGGATTCGGATTTCGGAATACTCCGCGCCGCCGGAGGACAATCCGAACGCTACATGCCTGCCATCCCACGAAGGCACGATGGTCTCGATCGTCATGACGGTCCCGGGCTTGTAGGTACCGGGGTCGAACAACAGTTTCTCGGTTCCGTCCCAACCTTCGCGGAAATAGAGTTTGCCGACGTTCTCGCCGCCGAGCGTTTTCTTGTAAAAGACGCGGCCGTGCTCGTAATTGATCGAGGAGTAGGCTGCGGGCTTGAGTTTATCCAGGGACATCCATTCGTTGACGAGCGCTTCGCGGCCGGGGATTTTCGACAACAAACTATCGGTGAGCTCGGCCTGCGCCTTGAACCAGGCTTCAACGTCTTTGTCCTTGAGGTTTTCCAGCCAGCGATAGGGGTCTTTGTACGTCGTGCCGAAGTAAGTATCCTCGGCATCGACGGTTTTGGTCTCGGGATATTGCCATTGGGCGAAGCAGGGCGTGGCTGCGAGCAGGAGGAAACTAATTGTCTTCATAATGGATCGCGGTTGATTGTTGACGCGAATTCTCACTCGACACGGCGAGCAGGGGGATGTCGCTATGGTCTTATCCGGTGACCCTAGGCAGCGACGCAAGGGGTTGTCAACGGGGAAAGGACACTTATACCATGAAGAAATAACATTTATCCGAAAGCGGAGCTTCCCGGAGTAAATTGGCAACTTACTTGCTCTGGACGGGCTGCGAGTATATGGACCTGGAGACAAACCGAATAACTGGCAAACGCATCTTGCTGGTTGAAGATGAGCAGGTTGTGCGCGAAACCCTCCGGCTTTTCTTCTCGCTGGATGCCCACACCGTCGTTGAAGCCAATAACGGTGCCGAGGCGTTAGCGCTATTTCGCGCCGGACAGTTCGATATCGTCATGACGGATTTTGAGATGCCTTTTGTAAAAGGGAATGAACTCGCCAGCCGGATCAAGCAGTTGGCTCCGGAACAGCCCATCGTGATGATTACGGCGTATTCGCACCGACCGGGCCCGGAGAATCCGGTTGATGCGGTTGTGACGAAACCCTTTGACGCGCGGAGTCTGCGGAACGTCATGGCGAAGCTCCTCACCGTGCCTGAGGAGGAAGACACTACCGTGTTAGAGATTTAAGTAACTCCTCGGTTACCGTGCGGCGCGACGCACGATGTCCCTCGCTCGCTCATTCAGGTCGTAGTTCACCAGAAGTTCCCAACCTCTGCTGCGCCACATATCACCATTGACGCCCAATGACCAGATGGTGGGCCGAGCAGCTTCGTAACCTCCTTTCGTGTCATGTCGTAAAGGCTCCACGGATTCGGCTTGAAACTCTACCCACGGGCGCGGGGAATGGATACCCGTCATCGAACGGAAACGCAGATGCGTCGGGCGGTTCGCGCAGTTGCGACGCCCGGTGAGGCTAGACCAGTTATTTCCTGGCCATCAGCGCTCCTGCCCGGCCACCAGCATATCGTGCAACTTCCATTCCTCTCCAACCTTCCTTAGCACAAACTTTCGCGCGGTGCCTTCGCCGTCAAAGGACAAATTGACAACCGCCTCATTCGGCGAGGTCATCTTCTGATCAAGAATATGGAAACCCGAGGACGGCGAGATCAGCATGTCGGCCATCGCCCTGATTTCCGCTTCCTCCCTGTCTGCGGAAATTCCGTGCGCTTTCCATTCTTTTTCCAAATCCGCGTTAGCTTCAGGGGTGCAACTCTGCCGCCACGACCCCAGATCGTGGTCGCGCATGGCGGTGAGCATGCTCCTTATGCACGATGCCGGATCCGCGTATCCGGCGTACGCCAACTGCTCCTTGGGCCAATAATTCGGCGCCGCCTGCGCCTCGGCTAATTGCCTTTGAGCCTTCGCTTCCACAGCTCTAAGCCGCGCGTTGGTTTGCTCGAGTTGGGCTTTTACCGCTCCGTTAACGCGGAGTTGCGCGACTTCGCTTCGGAGTCTCAATAATTCCGTGAGCTGTTCTTTTGAGAGCGCTTCGGGATTCTTTACCTGAAGGACCAAGTTCGAGAGGCTTTCGTTTTGCGCCGATAATTCCGTCAATTGTTCGGCCCCCTGACGCATCGCGTCGTTCTGTTCCCTTAAGCGCGCCCCGACGCCGTGTTGTATCGCCAGGCAAACCGTTACACTGGCAGCGACTGCGACCGTGATGAGCGCGATGCTGATTCTGTTCATAGACTATTTGGGCGGCATCATGTGTGCCTTTTCGTAGTCGTCGAAGTTATTGTTCACTTCGTGATGAATCTCGCTGTGCCCGTCCGCGAAGGTGTAGATTTTTGCCCACTGTCCAGGCGGATGCGAACTCGCTCCCGCGTTCCAGGACTCCTTTTCGCGAAGCGCGATGATATCCTGTGGCTTATTCAGGGAAGAAGGTGACCCTTGGAAAACGATTTCGAACTGATCCGACGAGACGTCGGGCTGATTCTTCAGTTTGTCCGGCAGGAAGGCCGCCGCCTGATCAAAGTTGGTCGGGAATTGTCCCTGGTGCGCCTCGGCGAATTGATAAAAGCCAACCACCCAGTTCCTGGCGTAATTCAGCTTGGCCACAGCCTCTTCTTTTATCTGCATGGGCGTCTTCGGTTTGTCCTGTCCGGTTCTAGCTCTGAGCTGTTGGTTCTCGCTGCGCAATTGCGCAATCTCTTTCGCTTGCTGCTGCAGTGGTCCGACCGCGGCCCGCAGTTTCTGCAGATCGCTCAACTGCTGCTGCGAAAGAGCGCTGTTCGCCGCCGTGACCGAAAGGCGGTCGTGCTCGGCCCGGCTGGCGCTTAACTGTTCCGACTGCTTTTGCAGCGCATCATCGTTTTCGCGCAGTTTCGCCTGAGCCTGGTGTTGGAAGATAAAAGGCGCCACGACGCTCGCCACGATGATGGCGCCTACAATCCCGGTCTGTGCTTTTGTCCATGCCATAATGTTTAATGCTCCTTTGAGAAGGGCCGTGGTTGACGTTGACGTGGCGCCCCCTTCGGCGAGGGCCACGGCCACGGTGGCCAACACCAGATTCGCGGGCGCCGCCTGGACCGAGTACGCCGAAATCCCGGCTGCGATCCCTGCCGTCGTCCAGGAAATGCCACGCCGGGAAAAGTCTTTCCTCAGCTTTTCCAAGGCGTAAGCGACCTGCTTCTTCGCGGCGTTTTCGCTCGCACCCACTGCCGCTCCAACCTCCTGAAAACTTTTCCTTTCAAAGAATCGCAGCACGAGAACATCACGGTCCCGGGTTCCGAGCGAGCCCATTGCGTCTTCCAGGACCGGCGCAATTTGCTTCCAGTCCTCGGACTCGGGTTCATTGGAAAGCGATTGCATGAACGCCTCCTGTTCGCGGCGCATGCGCCGCATTTCGGTTCGCAGAAAATGGGCTGCCGTCAATCGGGCAGTCTGATAGAGCCACCCGGACAGAATGGTCCTTTGGGATAGTCCCACCGCTTTTCTGGCCAGTAGCGTGAAAACCGCCTGGGCGATTTCCTCGGCGGCCTCCGGATTACTCGTCTTACGCAGCGCGGCGGAATAGACCAAATTCACGTGCCTCTCGACCAGGGCCGCAAACGCCTCCTCAGACCCGTCCCTGACGTATTGCTGCAGCAATTCGATGTCGGCCGTTTTCTGCATTCACCCTATAGATGGCCGCCAAGGCCAAAAGGTGCCAATCTAAACTTTACATTGTCCATCGCCCCGTTTCGGTACGGTCGGAGGGCCGGTCCTGTCCAGAGTCTGGCCAATAGTGCAAGACCGTGATAGGCAGGTGCAGGCCGGCCGGGAGCCAGGTTTTGCGGAATTCGCAGGGCGATCCGCGCCGCGTTAGCATTCGAACGATTCGGATTGGCGCTGGCGCGGTAAGTGCTTCTCCATTGGGTCGTTGATACGGGTGAAATGGTGAAGTCGTTGTACGCAGAGCAGGAGGTCGAACTCAGCATCAGGGAGAAATAATCATGCATCTATTCGCAGCATCGCTGTCATTGCCGTCCGGGGGTCTCATGGGCTGGCCTGTCGGTATACTGGAACCGGTCGTAGCCGGATACGCGCTGCGGCTCTACCATATCCTGGGCAGGCGCATCGGGTGGTGGGTATGCGCGAGCTTTTGCATCCTGGCGCTCGGCCACTTGCTCCAATGGTTCGGCGCGTCGGCCCGGGTTGTCAGTCCTTCCCTTTCTTTTGATCTGATTGCATTTCTCAGTCCACTCCTGTTGCTCATCGGCCTTGCCCATAAGGAAAGGGCCATTGTCGAGCGCGCCCAATCCGAGCAACAGCAGAAGAACGTCCGGCTCGAGACCGAGACCAAAGCGCAAAAGCGGATGGCGGCGCTATTACGTGAGAGAGAGGAGCTCCAGGAGCAAGTGGCCTCCTTCAGCAAACGAGAAAAGGTCCTGGAAGAATCCGCCAGCCAATATTACCAACTGTTCACAAGCAATCCGCAGCCGATGCTCGTCTTTGATTTGCGGTCACACAAGATTCTCGCCGTGAACAATGCGGCGGTGACCCAATACGGAATGACCACCGACGAATTCCTGACCAGGACCTTGGACGACCTGTTTCCGGGTCAGGAGGGTGCGGCGTTCCTGAAGGATTTGGCCCGGCCAGTGCCCGTCGGGCAGATGCGCCTTGTTTGCCGCCAGCCGCGTGAAAGCGGCGCCGCCATCGATCTGGAGATCACCGCGGTGGATCTCTGCTACGGGGACTGCCCGGCGCGGCTTGTACTGGCGTGCGACATCACGCAGCGGCTCCGCGTCGAAGCAACGCGGCGTCATCAGGAAACGTTGGAAGCACTGGGGCGTGTGGCGGGCGCAGTCGGCGAACATTTTGACTCGCTCATCCACAGCCTGGCGATCGAGACGGAGGGACTGCTCGAGAGAGCGCAGGACGTTGAAAATGAACGCGCATTGAAGCATATCTCCGCTACCGCCGGACGCGCCGCAGCAATTACCCAGCAACTCCTGACCGCCGGTGGGAGACGATTCACGGCCACCGAAGCTCTCGATCTCAATCTTTTACTTCAGACACTGGAGACCAGGATCGCCGACTTGCTGGGTGCGAGTATCCAATTGGAAACGGCCTATGACCCGAACCTCCCACTCATGATGGGCGACCCTCTTCTTCTCGAGCAGGTGGTGCTTAATCTGATCATGAATGCGCGCGACGCAATGCCCTCCGGCGGCACCTTCGCCCTGGAGACCTGGCTGGTACAGATCACCCAGGGCTCAGCCGAGACCGGGCGCCCGCCCGGCGAGTATGTTCGTTTGGCTTTGCGCGATACCGGTGCGGGCCTCAGTACCGAAGTGCAGGATCGCTTGTTTGAGCCATTCTGCACCACCCGAGGGCACGCCAAGGCCTTGGGCCTCGGCTTGGCAAGTGTGTATGGGGCCGTGAAGCAGCTTGCCGGGTGGACCGAACTGGCTACCAGTCCGGGCATGGGCACAGAAGTTTCTTTGTACTTTCCCGCCTGCGCGCCTCGACCGATTGATCGGACCAAAATAGTTGAGCCGGTTCGCAAACAGGTTGTTTCCGGCCGGATCCTTCTCGTTGAACCCAACGACCGCATGCGCCTCCTGGCCCGCTCCGCTTTAGAGTGGAAAGGGTACAAGGTCATCGAAACGGATTCCGCGGCGGTGGCGCTCACGGTTTGGCCGGGCCAGGGCCGCACTGCCGATCTGCTGCTCGTGGATGTCGCCCTGCCAGGCCCGATTTCCGGACGTGAATTGGCAAGTCAGTTGTGTGAAAACAAGCCGGGCCTCAAGGTGCTTTTCACTTGCGAGTCAGATCGCCACGCAAATGGGACCGAAATTCTCGATAAACAGGGACCGCTGCGGAAGCCTTTTACTCCGATCGACCTGTTGGAGCGGGTCGGCCACTGCCTGCCGCAGAGCTTCTGAAGCGCAACGGTTCGTTGCCTGCAAATTCCTTTGTCTTTTACAACCAAGCGCAGTCGCCAGCGATGCAATCTGGACCAAATGTGAGTGCGCCGCTATTTTCAGCCAGGCCGGGTATTACCCGCAGGGGGTCAGAGATGCGGGCCCTTCCGTGCTCGTTCGCCTTCCGCGTCGATATACGACCGAGCCGGACCCGGTCCTGGCTGATTACTGCCCTCGCGTTGGAAGAACCAGCAGCAGGCGCTTCCTGAAGGGACGACAAACGCTCATCTTATCTTGTAACGTTTAAAGTCCTCTCGAACTGCATCCAGCAGCCCTTTCAATGTCGGCTCCGTCGCTTGAATGCGAACAGGAAATTGGACGGCATAAAAGTCTGCCCGTCCCTCCTTCAAGGTCGGCCGCCGGAATTCTTTGGTGCCGTCCCATTGCAACCGGCAAACGTCAAAAACGTCTTCTCGCGCTCGCTCCAGCCGCCGCTCCAATAACGCGCGGTCTCCCTGCTCGAGCTCTGCCAGGTCGACCTCCAGGATTTGTGTCGATTCCAGTGTGTCTTTCCCCTGTTGCGCTTGTTCCGTGGTAGTCAGGTCAAATCGTAATTTCAAAACTTCGCGCTTCATTCGGAAATGGCGGTCCGGCTGTTTCTCTGATCTATTCAACCTACCATCACGCGCCAGCCGAATCCAAATGACAACCAGTGCTATTCTGGAATTCAGACCTTGCGTTTGCTTCAGTGTTCGGTTTTTGGCATGGAATTGACATGCGCAAAAGCCCGGCTGGTTGATACTTGACCATCCACCCTGCCCGCTTACCCTGCCCTGGTGAAACCTGCCAGCCCCTTTTCACTTCGAGGCTCGATTGTAAAGGGGCAAATTCAAGCGTTCTCTTTTGTTTTTGCCCTGGTGTCGACCTTAAGCGCCGCTGCCCCGCCGGGCACGCTTACCCTCCGCATGTCC
>CAZUVM010000246.1:0-41840 GCA_964623885.1 uncultured Verrucomicrobiota bacterium | reverse complement strand
CTGGTTATTTACAATGCCCGTAAAATCCTGCGGAGTCGTGGCTGGAGGCGGGGCGCTCCCCGTTTGCCAAAGGACACCCAGCTGCAAAAAGGCCGGCTTCGAAATCGTCACGAAGCGCGCTTCAATCAGCACCTGCTGAATCGGCTTATCAAATTCCTGGATGATTTTTTCCATCACGTCCAACTGCTCAGGCGTGCCGCGCGCCACCACCAGGTTGCGTTCATAATCGATCATATACTTCGAGCCGCTGAACAGTTCTTTGATCGCTTTTTCAAGCGATGGCATGGTCGGCGCCTCGTCGTTGACGAATTTTCGCAGTTTTTGGTTCTCGGTAACGGTGCTGACATTGTTGGCAGTTACTGTTTGTCGGTTGACCTCGTCGGCGCCGAATTCCGCCGGCAGCACAAATCCTTTGCGCAGTCGGTAAAAGCGAGTCTCTTCCATCAGTTTCTTGGGATCCTTCGCATCCACGACCCAAACCAGTTCGTCGCCGACCTGGAATTGCAGATCGTAGTTGCGCGCCACATAACGCAGGAACTCGCTCAGCTTTACTTTGTCGAGGTTTACACTGAGCACTTGCTTGAGCGCCGGCACCGATTTATCGGCAACGATGTTAATGCCGGAGCTCTGGCTCAAATTGATCAGAATGGTCTCGAGGGGAACGTTATCGAGGTGAATGGAGACCTCCTTGTCGAGCACCTTTGCCATGCGGCCTTTGGCGCTTTCGAAATCGAATAGCGGTCCCTGCTCGTGAACTATCTTTCCGTAAGTGTCGGGTATATAGGGCTGGCTTTCGATGTGGTCCACCGCATCGCGCACGTCTTTGCGAGGGGGTAGTCCGCGGTCTTTCTGCTCCGTCACGAGGCTCTTAATCGTGGGATTAAAAACCGAGTTCTTGGCATCAACGCTGCGGATTTTATCTTCGAGCGCTTGGGCCCGCCGGGCCTGGGCCTGGCGCTCCACCCAGCTATGGACGCGCGCAACGATTGGGTTTTTGGGGTCGTGCTCGTATAAGGCGCCAGCCTTGGCCTGGGCTTCTTCCCAGCGGTTCTGCTCCGCAAGGGTCATGATCTCCTTAATCTTTTCGTCGTAAACGTCGCTGTAGATGACTTGCGGCGGAGGTTTGGGTGGAGGGCTTGAGCAGGCGGACAGGATCAGCAACAACAAACCAATGATCGCTTTGGGCCTGGTGATGATGGTGGGGCTTGGTCGTAATCGCATTCAAAAAAGAAACTTTGACGAAAATCCAACCAATTTAATTCAACCGCGCCCGCCATTTGCAATACAAATTCCTGAAAAGTTTGAGTTTGGCTAAAACCGAAAAATGCCGCGAACAGGACAACAATGGGTTAAGTCGTCCCGAGCGATTAGAGGGGAGGCTGGCGACTCTCACCTTCGCCTCATGGTCGCGCGCTTCAACTCGCGAGCGGCTTCCTGCTCTTTAAGGGTTTGGCGCTTGTCGTACTCGGCTTTGCCTTTGCCGACCGCGAGCGCCACTTTCACCTTGTTGTTCTTCCAATAAAACGACAGCGGCACGAGCGCGTGGCCCTTCACGGAGGCCAGGCCAAAGAGTTTGCGGATTTCAGATTTGTGCAGGAGCAGCTTACGAGGAGCCTTAGGCTGGTGGTTCTGCAGATTGCCATGGGAGTACTCATCAATGTGCGCGTTGTACAGGACAACCTGGCCATTTTCCACGCGCGCAAATGCGTCACTGATCTGACCTTTGCCCGCGCGGAGAGCCTTGACCTCCGTTCCGTGCAGGACGATGCCGGCCTCGAAAGTCTCGAGGACATGATAATGATGCCGGGCTTTGGAATTGGTTAGGATGTCGGCCATCTCTTTAAATCCGCACGACGAACGCCGAAATCCGAATTGGTTTCAGAAAACCGTTGGGGTTCGACCCTCGGTTTCTTTCGAGGCCCGGGCCTTTGAACTTTCTCGCGTCGAGCCAGCGCGGTGGGCTCAGTGCTTCTTGCGCTTTTTGGCGACGGGACGAGTCAGCTCGGTTACTTCGGGCATCTCGAAGCCGATCTTGTCTTCGATAATCTCTGTCAGCGCGATGTCAGCCGCCCCGAGATTGGCCGTCTCCGTCACCAGCGGACGGCTCATGGCTCCCGAACCGGCATTGAGCTGACGGACGCGGCGCGAAATCAGGTTAACCAGAACGTTGGGGTTGCCAACTTTCTCCAGTGCTTTTCTAGCGAGTTCAGCGTTCAAAGCTTTTCCCATGGAATTCAAACGAGCGGGATAAGGTAATAACTGGCGCAGCAAACGCAATACCAATTTTTATGAAAATTGCGAAAAATAGTGGATGGCCGGTTTTGAAGTAACTAACGTCACTGCCTGCCCCAAGTCCTTTAGGATGGACAACGAGGGTGCCACGCAGCCCGATTGTTGATCTTCCAGATGCTTCTTGCCCGTGCAAATGTGTTCGCATACAACACCGCCGATGTCACGCAGGATCAATACTGAAGCCAACGCGAAACCCAAGTTCGATTTACAGAGTTTTCTCACGAGCCGATCGGACGCCGTTAATCGGGCGCTGGATGGCTTCCTGCCCTCCGCTGCGACTCGCCCGGCGACAATTCATAAGGCGATGCGTTACTCGCTATTCGCGGGCGGCAAGCGCATGCGACCGGCCCTATGCCTGGCAGCGGCCACGGCTTGCGGCGGGTCTGATGCCGCGGCAATGCCGTTGGCCTGCGCGGTGGAGTGTATCCACACGTATTCGCTCATTCATGACGACCTACCCGCGATGGACAATGATGACTTTCGCCGCGGCAAACCTACCAATCATAAGGTCTTTGGCGAAGGCATCGCGGTGCTCGCTGGTGACGCGCTGTTGACACAAGCTTTCGAAATTGGCGCCCGGAGCAAAGGCTGGCCGCGCTATTCACATCAGAGGCTTATTCTTGAATTGGCGGAAGCTGCAGGGTCGCTTCAACTAATCGCCGGGCAGGTGGCCGACCTTGAGGCGGAGGGGAAAAGGATTGCGGCCAGCGATTTACGCTACATCCACGAGCGCAAAACCTCCGCCCTGCTCTGCTGCTCTGTGCGGCTGGGCGGCATGAGCGCCAATTGCACGACAGCCCAGCTGCAGGCTTTGACAGACTTTGGGTATCACGTCGGCCTGGCGTTTCAGGTTATCGACGACATTCTGGACGTGACGCAAACCAGCGAAGCCTTAGGCAAAACCGCCGGGAAAGATACGAAGGCACAAAAAGCGACCTATCCTTCGATTGTCGGTTTGGAGAAGTCGCGCCAGATCGCGGCTCAACTCACCGATAAGGCATTTGCCGCGCTGAAACCGTTCCGAGGAAAAGCTGCGGCGCTGGAAGCGCTAGCGGAGTACCTCCTGAAACGGGACCGCTGAGGGTTTTACTGCCCGGAATAGTATTTCTCGACCTTTTCCGCGACGTCTTTGTACCCACTATCGACCTCATAGATGAATTTGAATTGCTCGATCGCTTCATCCTTTTTGTTCACGGTCTCGAGCACGGAGCCAAGGTTGTAGATCAACTCCTTTTTCTCCTCATCGAGCACAGGCTTTTCTTTGATAGCGTTCTGGAGAGTGCGCGCTGCCAAATCGTACATCTTCTTTTTAGAGAAGCATTGGGCCAGGTAATTCATTGACGCGATACGCCGGTGCGGATTGTTCTGCGCCTTCTGAAATTCGGCGATGGCTTCGCTGACCTTATTGGCCTGGAAGTAAAGCTGGCCCATTTCAAAGCGAATCTGCAGATCGGTGGGAAACCGCTCAACTCTTCTCTGGCACTCGGAGAGCAGATAATTTTGTTTCTCGGCTTCCAGTTGGGTTGTCTTCTCAGCAAAATCCTGCGCATTAGGATCCAATTGGGAAATCATGTACTCGATCCGCTTTGCCTTGGTCTGGGCGATCGCGCTGTCCAGCGATGCATCATTGCCCAGTTCCGAGGATTTGAGGCGGTCGTAGTAAGTCAACGAACGATCGAAATCCTTCTTCTGGGCATACAGCTCCGCCAACTGGCGCACCAGGCGCAAGTTCTTGGGTTCGGTTTGCAGCCGCGTTTCGTATTCCTTGATGAGCCGGTCAGTAACATCTTCGGATCGCTCCACCCGATTCTGTTGCTCGAGCGAAACCGCCTCTTCCTTGTTCTTGAGGATGTCCCGATAGGAGCCCTTGCCTTCGGCCAACTCGTCGTAACCGCCTTCGTCCATGGTTTTGCGCGCCGAAATATCCTTCAACGCCTGGGCGAGGTCATTGTCAGTGGGGTTAGCCCGATACAATTCCGACAGGACACGTTCGCCGCGCATGGGGTCGCCTATCTCCGCCAACGCATTAGCCAGTTGGATGGCGATTTCCTTGTCCTTGGGTGAATTGCGATGCATCAATTCCAGGGACAGCACTATGGTATTTGGCATTTCAAGCGCAGTGGCCGCCTTCACAATCAACCGGTGCGCGCCAGAGTTGAAAGGGTCGCCGTTGAGGATTTGCTCGGCTATCCCTAAGGCCTCCGCCGGGTTCGTGCGCAAGGCAAGCTCGCCCTTGGCCACCAGGGGTTGCGAACTCGCCGTGCTCCACATTTTTTTCATAAACCCCCCGCCGCCGCCTTTTTTGAGCTGAGCCGTTCGCAAGGCACGGCGACATTCATGCAAGCCCGGCTCCTTGACCAGCACCTGGTTAAACAGGCTGATAGCGTAATCAAAGTTGTCCCGCTGCAAGGCGTCGTTGCCTTTGGTGAACAGCACGCGCAAGTCTCGCGTGAGATCGTTCAGAGTTTTCTCTGCCATGTTGGCTATGTAGGCACATTTGGCCGGGGAATCAAACTAAAATACGGAGACTAGACCCCATGGAGAGACCCGCTGTCGCAGGGTTGGTTAGGAAGGGATGAAAACGAAAATTTACGCACTGATCACTTTTATACTCGCACCCGCAAGCCTCACTTCTGTCCGGGCACAGAACGCGCCGAACTCGACGCCAACGACGGTCAATCAGCTTTCGGCCAATTACAACAACCAGCTTAACACCAGTACCGGCAGCAGCATGACCTTCAGCAACAGCACCGGCCAAACGTTCACGGTCGATCAACTGGCTAACCAACTGAAGATGTTGCGCTCAGCAGTCGACCAAACTTTGCCCATGTTAACTGCCTTCAACCAAAGCTCCGCCGCCACGGGCAACAGCAAAGACATAAAGGGACGGCTTGAGGGCCTGGTTTCGGGCGCGCTGAATCGCAACTCCGGCTCGCCAACCGTCAGCAATTTGCTGACATCATTAAAGGGTGTGCTCGGCTCAAATGCGAACACCGCGTCGGCAACCGATGCCAAAACGCTGGAGGACCTGGCCACGTTGCAGAATGATCTGCAACCGCTCCCGCCTTTGCTCCAGAACTTGAACGTGGGCGGCTCAACGACCACGCCCAATTCGTCTCAAATTATCTCCTCGCCCGCGAACGCCGGTTACAATGCGTCGCAGACCAATTCCCCCGGCTCTATTACACCTACGCCGACCGGGCGGCAGTGACCTGATTTACGCCGGTTGACTCTCGGCTCAATGGACGTACGTTTTTGTATGTCCATAGCGGGGTCGGAAACCCAAAACAACACTGCTATTCGAGAACCGCCCCATAAAGCGGTGGCGTTCATTCAATTCGCGCAGACATGCGCGCATATCGGCGCAGACCGTAGCAAGCTTCAAAAAACAAAGATTCTTTCCCAGTACTTGCGCACTCTGGCCAGCGAGGCCGTGCCCCTGGCAACGACCTGGTTCACAGGCCGGCCGTTTCCCGGAAGCCACAACCGAGTGATGCAGGTCGGCTGGGCGGGGCTCCGGGACGCGCTTTGCGCGGCAGCGCAGGTGCCAGAAACGGTTTTCCATGAAGTTTATCTGAAGCATAGCGACGTGGGGGAGACCGCCGCGGAATTGCTCCAAGGCAAATCGGTCGAGCCTTCATTGTCGCTCTACGAGGTTGATGAATTATTCCAGCGGCTGCACGCAGCGCGTGGCCCATTGGCGAAAACACCATTGTTGATTGGCGTTTTGAATCGGTGCTCGGCTATCGAGGCAAAGTTTCTGGCAAAGATACTCACCAGCGACCTGCGCATCGGCCTCAAAGAAGGCTTGGTGGAGGAAGCTGTCGCCGGTGCTTTCGGCCAAAACCCTGAGGCCATTCGCCAGGCGAATCTGCTGCTGGGCGACATTGGGAAAACCGCAAGTCTTGCTTCCCAACAACGATTGGGCGAAGCGACACTAATCCCGTTCCGACCAATCAAGTTTATGCTGGCTTCACCAGAGGAGACGGCAGCTACCGCCTGGGAACGAATGCAAAGCCGGACGGGGTCCCCTGTTCTGTGGATCGAGGACAAATATGATGGGATTCGCTGCCAGTTGCACAAAGTAGGACCACGCGTTGCGCTCTATTCGCGTGACCTTAAAGAAATCACCGCGACCTTCTTGGAACTGGCCGATTCGGCGCGCGGACTGAAACGGGACACGATCCTGGATGGGGAGATCGTGGCCATGCGCGGCGAACAGGTTTTGCCTTTCGCGGAACTGCAAAAGCGCCTGGGTCGTCGCGGTGACGATTTGTTTTTTAGACACGAAGTGCCGGTCCAATTTATCGCGTTCGATTTGTTATGGTTGGCAGGAGAAAGCATGCTGGCAAAGCCGTTGCGCGATCGGCGGGGTTCGCTCGAGTCGCTGACGCCATTGCCTGCTTGTTTGCGCCCGGCGCTCATCACCGAGGCGTCATGGGCTTCGGAGGTGGAAGCGGCGTTTGCAGCAGCACGCGGCCGGGGAAACGAAGGACTGATGATAAAAGACCCGGCCAGTGCATATGCTCCCGGTCGGCGGGGGCTGGCTTGGCTGAAGCTTAAAAAACCTTTAGCGACCTTAGATTGCGTTGTCGTCGGAGTAGAGTACGGGCACGGCAAGCGCAACAAAGTGCTGAGTGATTACACTTTCGCTGTGCGCGACGAGCAGACGGGTGAGCTGAAGACGATTGGCAAAGCTTACAGCGGACTGACCGACGCGGAAATCGCCGAGCGAACGGAACATTTTATGAAAACGGCCGTGGGTCAACACGGTCGCTTTCTAGAGGTGCCGCCGGATACGGTGGTGGAAGTAGCTTTTGACAAAGTGGCCGTGAGCGATCGCCATAGCAGTGGTCTCGCATTGCGTTTTCCACGGATCGTGCGGATTCGCTGGGATAAGCCAGTCGCCGAGATTGATACGCTCGAAACTGCACGTAAGTTGGTCGAGGTCACGGCATCTGCCTCACAACCTCACCAATAAGATTAGGGACGCCAGGGACGACGCATTTACCGATCGAGTTTACGCACCCATTTCTCAGGCAGCACGCTTTCACCGATCTTCCCGGGTTGCCGGAGGCCAAGACCATTAACTATGTTTACAGTCCATGACATTCTGCGTCGCCGGACATTTAACAAAGGTTGCAGCCGCTCTTTGGATTGGAACGCTTCTTTCCGTCGCATGCCTCTTTCAAGGCGGGGCGGCAACAACAGCCAATAACGAGGAAGATCCCTACTTGTGGCTGGAAGATGTGACCGGCGAGCGGGCATTGACCTGGGTTAAAGAACAAAATTCCGTGTCCACGCGTGAACTGGAGGCAGTGGAGGAATTTGAAACGCTGCGCACGCGGTTGCTTGGGATCCTTGATTCAAAAGAAAAGATACCCTTTGTCGCCAAACATGGCGCCTACTACTACAATTTCTGGCGCGATAACCAGCACATTCGCGGCTTGTGGCGCCGTACATCGCTGGCAGAATTCAAAAGGCCAGAACCAGCCTGGGAAACGGTCCTCGACCTGGACCAGTTGGCCCGCAAAGAGAAAGAGAACTGGGTTTGGGAAGGGTACGCCGTTCTTTATCCCACCTACGATCGCTGCCTTATATTTCTGTCGCGCGGCGGCGCCGATGCCAATGTTACGCGCGAATTTGACATGGAATCCAAGGCATTCGTGGCCGACGGCTTTTACTTGCCGGAAGCCAAGAGCGATGTCGCCTGGCGCGATCGGAACACCCTCTACGTAGGAACCGATTTTGGGCCCGATTCATTGACCACTTCCGGTTACCCGCGATTGGTAAAGGAATGGCAACGCGGAACAAAACTGACCGACGCGAAGACGGTGTTTGAGGGCAAGCCAGGCGATGTGAGCGTGCGGGCAAGTGTGGTTCACGACCACGGCCATACCTATGAGTTCATAGACCGCGGCGTCACTTTCTTCACCAGCGAACAATTCGTGCGACGTGGCGACCAATGGGTGCGGATCGAGAAAGCGGTGGATGCCTCGGTCGGCACGTTTGAGGATCAATTACTGTTGAGGTTGCGCACCGATTGGACGATTGGCGGAAAAACCTATCCTGGCGGCGCGCTACTCGCCACAGATTTTGACGGCTGCATGCGCGGCGAAAACAAATGGACGGTGATGTTCGAACCAACCGCGCGGAAGTGCCTCACCGCCACAACCGATACCAAGCAGTACCTAGTGCTTCAAGAACTCGAAAACGTACAGAACCACTTCTACGCGTTGAGCCATAAAAATGGCGAGTGGACTCGTCAACCGCTCAAAACGCAGGAATTTGGATCGGTCGGAATCAGCGGAATCGATCCGGACGAATCGGATGATTATTTTATGACGGTCGCAGATTTTCTGACCCCAGCCAACCTGTATTATGGTTCGATTGGACGTCCGGAACCAGAGAAGCTCAAATCTTTGCCGGCGTTCTTCAATATTGGCGGTTTGGAGATAAGCCAACACGAAGCAACTTCCAAGGACGGCGAGAAGATCCCTTATTTTCAAGTGAGCCGGAGAGGGCTGAAGCTCGACGGCAGCAATCCCACATTGCTCTATGGTTATGGCGGATTCGAGTTGCCGATGCTGCCCGGCTATAATGCCGGCCTCGGCGCTGCGTGGCTCGAGCGCGGCGGAGTTTATGTTCTGGCGAACATTCGGGGCGGCGGCGAATTCGGGCCGCGCTGGCATGAAGCAGCAAGAAAGCAGCACCGTCAGCGCGCGTACGATGATTTTATCTCCGTGGCCGAAGACCTGATCGCGCGGAAAGTGACCGCCAACGCGCACCTTGGGATTGAGGGGCGCTCGAACGGCGGTTTGCTGATGGGCGTGATGCTCACTGAACGTCCCGACTTGTGGAAAGCGGTCGCTTGCGGCTCACCTCTGCTCGATATGCGCCGATTTAACCATTTGCTCGCGGGCGCCAGTTGGATGGATGAGTACGGCAACCCGGATAATCCCGAAGACTGGGCATACATTGGGAAATACTCGCCTTACCAGAACGTGAAAAAGGACACTAAGTATCCGCGCGTGCTCTTCACGACCTCGACTCGCGACGATCGCGTACATCCGGGCCACGCCCGAAAAATGGCGGCGCGAATGGAAGCGCAAGGCCACGACGTGTTGTACTACGAGAACATTGAAGGCGGACACGGTGCGGCGGCGAACAATCAACAGTCGGCGTTTATGTCAGCTCTCGCGTACGTGTTTTTGGCGAAGGAATTGGGGTTGAAATGAGAGCCGTGCTTGCGGCTCTGCTCCTGGGAACGACCACCCTTGCGTGGGCCGCAGCCGGTTCCCGCCCTAACATCCTTTTCTGCCTTGCCGACGATTGGTCGTGGCCGCACGCGGGTGCTTATGGAGATCGGGTTATTCGCACGCCAACTTTCGACCGATTGGCGCGCGAAGGCATTCTGTTCAACTATTGCTTCAGCGCCGCGCCCAGTTGCACCGCTTCTCGCGCGGCGATGTTAACGGGCCAATATCCGCACCGTTTGGCCGAGGGAGGCAATCTCTGGAGCTTTCTGCCGAAGCGTTACCCCAATTTCGTGGACCTTCTCGAACAAGCCGGCTACGTGGTCGGCTATATGCGCAAGGGTTGGGGTCCCGGCCGATACGAACCCGGCGGCTATACGCGCAATCCTGGCGGTCCCAAATTCGATAGCTTCCAGCAATTCCTGAAAACCGTCCCAGCCGGCAGACCGTTCTGTTTCTGGTTCGCCAGCAACGATCCTCATCGGCCCTACGTAGCTGGCTCAGGCGCGGCCGCAGGTTTAAAAACTGATCACGTCGTGGTGCCGCCGATGTGGCTGGACAACGAAGTCTCCCGAAACGACATTCTCGATTACTACGCTAAAACAGAACGATTCGATCGCGAGACTGGAGAAATGTTGCGACTTCTGGAAAAGTCGGGCGAACTCGACAACACGATCGTATTAATGACTGGCGATAACGGCTGGCCATTCCCCCGCTGCAAAGCAAACCTCTATGACGGCGGCACGCGACAGCCACTGGCCGTTCGTTGGCCGGTGAGGATAAAACCGGCCCGCGTTTCCAATGATTTCATCAATCTCATGGATCTCGCGCCCACGTTCCTTGAAGCTGCCGGGCTGAAACCGCCTGGGGAAATGACCGGGCGCAGCTTCCTTGGGCTTCTTAGCGGCAGTGAACCGGAAGGAACACGCAATGTGGTCTTCGTTGAACGCGAGCGGCATGCCAGCGTGCGCGCGGGCAACCTCGGGTATCCCGCCCGGGCCATACGCACTCGCGAGTTCCTTTACATCCGCAACTTCGACCCGGATCGCTGGCCGGCTGGTGATCCAGCGCCATTCCGCGACCCGCACGTGCCGTTTGGCGATTGTGATGACGGCCCCACGAAGCGGTACATCCTTAACCATAAGGATCAGCCTGAGGTTAGACCGCTATTTCAACTTTGCTTTGCTAAACGTCCGGCAGAGGAACTCTACGACGTGAACAAAGATCCTCACGAACTCAAAAATCTGGCGGAGGACACGCGGTATGCTCAAACCAAAACTGCGCTTCGAGCTCAACTCGAACGATGGATGCGAGAGACTGCCGATCCTCGCGCCACCAGTCAGGAGGAACCGTGGGATCGTTACCCCTATTACGGCGGCGCCGCGAACGCAGGAAAGAAAAAATAGTGGATCACAAGATGCACCGGTCTAATCTCGGCGCATGACAACCTTGCGTCCGACCCTCGTAATCGGCTTGTTTCATTTATTTGCAATCAGCACCTTCGCTCAAGTGGACCGCATCATCGACAAATCATTCGCCACTCGTTCAGAAGTGCTGGGACAGCATGGAATGGTTTGCACGAGCCACCCGCTAGCGTCGCAAATAGGCATTGATGTTCTTAAAGCGGGTGGTTCCGCGGTGGATGCCGCGATCGCGGCGAATGCCGCTCTGGGGTTAATGGAACCAATCAGTTGCGGCATCGGCGGGGACCTCTTCGCGATCGTTTACAGCGCGAAGGAAAACAAGCTTTATGGCTTAAACGCCTCAGGCCACTCACCGCTGGGGCTCACGTACCAGCAAATGCAGGACGAATTGGCCAAGCTGAGACAGACGAACATTCCGCCGCGCGGGTTTCTGCCAATCTCGGTGCCGGGCGCAGTAGACGGTTGGTTTGAGCTGCACGCCAAATTTGGGAAATTGCCGTTGAAGCAGGACCTCGCGCCGGCGATTCGGTACGCGCAGGAGGGATTTCCGGTCACGCAAGTCATAGCGTACTACTGGAGCAACGGCGTACGCACGGCCAAATCGGATAAGTTCCCAGGTGCATTCCTTGATACTTACGCTCCAGGCGGGCGAGCGCCGGCTTGCGGCCAAGTTTTCCGGAATCCCGACCTGGCCAACACCTATATCCTGCTTGCTGAGAAAGGCCGGGACGCTTACTACCGTGGCGAGATTGCGGACCGGATTGATGCCTTCATGCGGACGAACGGCGGTTGGCTGCGCAAGATCGATTTCGAGCGACACAGTTCAACCTGGGTCGCGCCTGTCTCGGTCAATTACCGCGGCTACGATATCTTTGAGTTGCCGCCAAACGGCCAGGGCATCGCGGCGCTGGAAATGCTCAATATACTTGAGGGATTCGATTTGCGGTCCATGGGATTTCAGAGCGCGGATGCGTTCCACGTAATGATTGAAGCCAAGAAACTCGCCTTCGAGGACCGGGCCAAATTCTACGGCGATCCGGATTATGCCAAAGCGCCCGTGCAGGGGCTGCTTGCGAAAGGTTACGCTGTCGAGCGACGGAAATTAATTAAGCTCGATGCTGCGGCCAAAACTTACGATGCCGGAAACCCGGCGTTGCAGCAGGGCGACACGATCTATCTCACTACGGCTGACACCGAAGGGAATATGGTCTCATTGATCCAAAGCAATTACCGCGGCATGGGCAGCGGCATTGTCGTACCCGGCCTGGGATTCGGATTTCAGGACCGCGGCGAGATGTTTGTAATGGAGGCAGGCCACCCCAATAGTTACGCACCGGGCAAACGCCCGCTTCATACCATCATTCCTGCATTCATCATGAAAGACGGCAAGCCCTTCATGAGCTTCGGCGTGATGGGCGGCGCCATGCAACCCCAGGGCCATGTGCAAATTGTCGTGAACATGATCGACTTCGGTCTCGGGGTGCAGGAAGCGGGCGACGCCGCCCGTTGGCAACACGAAGGTTCCACCGACTACAACGTGCTGAAAATGACCAGCGGCGGCTGGGTGAATCTCGAGAGCGGCATTGCCTGGGGAACGGTCGCCGAACTCAAACGGCGCGGCCATGACATCCGCACCGACCTAGGCGGCTATGGCGGATACCAGGCAATTCTTTGGGATTCAACTAACAGGGTGTACCACGGCGCCAGCGAAAGCCGGAAAGACGGGTGCGCGATCGGCTATTAAAGATCAAATTGAGACTACCGTGTCCGCGTCGCCGTGGATCTGGAGGTATTCCAGGATGCGCGCAACGGATTCGCCGACGGTGAGTTGGTCCGTGCGAATTTCGATTTCCGGCTGCGTAGGCGTTTCGTAGGGAGCCGAAATGCCGGTAAACTCCTTAATCTCTTTCGCCCGCGCCTTGGCATAAAGCCCCTTGGGATCGCGTTGCTCGCAAACTTCAAGCGGCGCATTGACGAAGACCTCGATAAACCGACCGTGCGGCATAATCTTGCGGACTAGATCTCGATCGGCTCGGTAAGGGGAAATAAAAGCAGTGATGCAGATGACGCCGGCGTCGGCAAACAGTTTGGCGACTTCGCCAACCCGCCGGATATTCTCGGTGCGATCCTTGGGAGAGAAACCCAGGTCGGCTCCGAGGCCGTGCCGGATGTTGTCACCATCCAGGACGTAGACATGCCGGCCGAGGTTGAAGAGCTCCCGCTCCAGTTCAGTGGCAATTGTAGATTTGCCGGCGCTCGAAAGCCCGGTAAGCCAAAGCACGCAACCAAGGTGGCCGTTGCGCATCTCGCGCTGTTGAGCAGTGACTTTGCCGTGACTCCAGTAGATGTTACTGCTCTTGGTGGTGCCGTCGTGAGTTCGGCGTGGGTAATTGTTGGCGGCAATAATGCCGCCACCGGCCACGTCAAAACCGTCGACGATCACAAAACGTCCCGTAGGCACGATCTCGGCGTGTACGTCGAAAGCAATCGGCCGTCGCGTGTGCAAGGTGAGCTCGCCAACTTCGTGGCGCCCGATGAAGAGTTCATTCTGCTTGCGTGAGACGGTCTCAAGCGTGGAAGCATCGATAACGCGATCAATCGATTCGATGTGACACTCGACCTCCTGAGTCGCGAGCTTGAGCTTGTAAGTCTTGCCTTTGGAAAAGGGTTGGCGGCCCATCCAAAACAGGCGCGCTTTAAAACTCGAAAGCTCGAACGGCGGCGCCGATTCGAGCGCGGCGATGGCGCCGCGCGCAACAAAAATCTGTTCTGTCAACGTAACGCCGATTGATTCACCAGCCGACGCATGATCCGTCGGCGCCGCGCTCCAACGCTCGATCGATTTGACGGTGCTCGTTTTGTTCGTCGGCGAAAAAACCAATTTGTCGCCGACACGGATCGAGCCGGCTTCCACGCGACCGGCCAGGATGCGCCGGTCGTCGAAGCGATAAACATCCTGAATCGGAAAGCGCAAGGGTTGATCTTTGGGCAATTCGGCGATTTTGAATTCCTCGAGGGCCTGCAAAACGGTCGGCCCTCGCCACCACGGCATGTTTGCGCTCAAACTCGCGATGTTGTCGCCATGTTTCGCAGCAATCGGGATGAATACCTTTGGCTCGACGCCTACAGTTCTGAGCCAGGTCCGGTATTCGTCTTCAATCTGGTTGAATTTGGATTGATCGTAATCGGCCAGGTCCATCTTGTTAACCAGCACCGCGATTTGGCGGATACCAAGCAGGTTGAGAAGGTAACCATGCCGGCGTGAGTTTTCCTGAACTCCTTCATGGGCGTCGATCAGCAACAGCGCCGCCTCGGCATTAGCGGCGCCCGTAATCATGTTCTTGAGGAATTCTTTATGACCCGGCGCATCAATGATCACATACTGGCGCTTGGGCGTGTGAAACCAGATTTGCGCCGTATCGATGGTGATGTTCTGATCACGCTCAGACTGTAGCGCGTCCATCAAGTTGGCCCACTCGAAGGGGGCGCCGCGACGCTCAGCGGCCTTCTGGAGCTGTTCAAGCTTGCCTTCCGGCAGCGAACCCGTGTCATGGAATAGTCGGCCAACGAAAGTGGATTTGCCATGGTCGACATGGCCAACGATGACAATCTTGAGCTGCTCGGTGGTCGCGGTTTTAGAACCGTTTGAGGAAATCATAGATAGAAAGGTGCGTCGTACAAAATTGAATCGCCTTACATATAGCCGTCGCGACGCAGCTTCTCGAAAGCATCCTCGCTTTCCTTGTCCTGGGCGCGTCCGGCGCGTTCGGGGGTGCGGGTATGACGCAACTCCTCGATGATCTCGCGAACCGTTTTCGCACTGGACTTAATCGGAGCGGTGCACGGAGCACAACCAAGGCTGCGGTAGCGCTGGCCATCGCCATTGGCGAAATAGAGCGGAATCACCGGGATATTCTCGCGTTCGATATATTCCCACACGTTTAGCTCGGTCCAATGGAGCAACGGGTGGATTCGAATATGGGTACCCTTATCAAAATCCGTTTTGAACTGGTCCCACAGTTCCGGGGGCTGGTCCTCCACGTTCCATTCCATGTTTTTATCGCGCGGGCTGAAGTAGCGTTCTTTGGCCCGGGTCGGCTCCTCGTCACGACGAACACCAACGATCACACCGGTAAAATGATGTTTGTCGAGCACCTGCTTGAGTGCGTCCTTTTTCAACGTGCCGCAGCATTCGACACGGGTCGCTTTGCCGTTGGGATAGGTCACCCCACTCTTGAGCACCGCTTCATTCTTGCCTACGACTAATTCTAACTTCCAATCCTTAACCAATTTATCCCGGTACTCGATCATCGAAGCGATCTTGTAGGTCGTGTCGACATGAACCAGCGGAAACGGGACATGGCCGAAAAACGCCTTGCGCGCCAGCCAAAGCAGCACGGTGGAGTCTTTGCCGATGCTCCAGAGCATGGCGAGGTTGTCGAATTTATTGAATGCCTCGCGCAGGATGTAGATGCTTTGGTTTTCGAGTTTCGAGAGATAATCCATTTAATTTACAGAAAATAACCAGGAACTTCCTTTTCCGCTTTAGATTTGGAAGTCCACTTTTTTAGGCATGAACGTGTGAATGCCGCATTCGATCTTGTTGAAACCCGTCCAGCGGCCGGCGCGCTCGTCTTCGCCGTTGGCGGTTTTGCGCGTGCAGGGCCGGCAGCCAATCGAGCCGTAGCCGCGGTCATGAAGCGGATTGTATGGGATTTTATGCTCGCGCAGATAATTCCATACCGCGTCTCGCGTCCAATTCGCCATGGGATTGAGCTTCACGATGTCGCGACCGGATGATTCGTCAAAGGCGTAGAGCTCGATAATGCCAATAGCGGCTCGGGTGTCGGACTGTTGCCGGCGGAGGCCCGTGATCCAGCAATCGAGGTCGTACAGCTTGTCTCGCAGCGGCAGGACCTTGCGCGTGGTGCAGCACAGGTCGGGATTGCGTTTCCAAAGCTCCGGACCGTGAATGTCGGCTTGTTCCTCGACCGTGAGATCCGGCTCGAGCGATTCAATGCCGATCCCATAGAAATCCTCCAGTCGCTTCTTGAGTGCGAGCGTTTCCGGGAACAGCAAACCGGTGTCCAAGGTGAACACAGGGAAAGGCAATTGATGCTCCTTGGCTAAATGGATCATCACCAAGCCAGCGCCCTGAAAACTCGTGCCAATGGCCGCCCGCGCGCCAAACCGTTGCCAGGCCCAGCCAAGGATCTCTTCGGTCCGCTGCTGGCTGAATTTCACGTCCAGCGCGCGGACTTCTGCAGTGGTAATAATGGAGGTAGACGTTTGCACCGCCGTAAGAGCCGGTTTAATGGAATTCTATCCCCGGCACTGTTTCCCACCCGCGCGGTGCTCAAAATCGTTGAAAAGGGGGCGACTCACTTTTCGCTCCAAATAACGCGCGCGCAGAAATCGCCAAAGCGTTCGCCGGACTGCCGTTGCTCTCGATACCGACCAAAAAGGAAGCGCAGCTCGGGGATTAGATCTTCACCTTTTACGGAGTCTTTGTACAGTTTGTTCATGCGGGTGCTCGCCTCGTTGCCGCCAAGGTAGATCTGGTACTTGTTCGGCGCCTTGCCCACAAACGCAATTTCAGCCATGTACGGCCGGGCGCAGCCATTAGGACACCCAGTCATACGAACAATTAATTCTTCGCGCTGCATTCCAAACTCTCCGAGCAGATCTTCTATATGGGTGAGCAACGAGGGCATGGTGCGCTCTGATTCCGCGAGCGCCAGCCCGCACGTTGGCAACGCCGGACACGCCATGGAAGCCAAACGCGTGGGACTGAAGTTCGCGTTGTCGGGTGAAATGCCGTGCTCCATCAGGACTTTATCAATCCCGTCCCGCGCTTGCGGAGTGACGTTTACCAGCAGCAGATTCTGCGATGCCGTGAGCCTGACTTCGGGCTGAAACCGCTCGATAGCCGTGCGCAGACCCGTTTTCAATCGATAATTTCCGACATCGGAAATGCGACCATTTTCGACAAAGAGCCCCAGGAAGTAGTTTCCGTTGGTTTGTTGCTGCCAGCCAAGCAGGTCACCCTGACGCGTAAACTGGAACGGGCGAGCCGGTTCCAGCTTGATCCCTGTGCGTTGCTCCAACTCGAGGCGGAACCATTCCACGCCCCGCTCTTCGAGAACGTATTTGATGCGGGCGTGTTTGCGGTTCGCCCGATCACCAAAGTCACGATGAATGGTGATGACCGCCTTGGTCGCTGCCTCCAGATGCTCTGGCCGGATGAACCCAATAACGTCGGCCAACCGCGGGAAGGTTTGAGCGTTCCCATGCGACATGCCCATGCCGCCGCCGGCCAGCAGATTATATCCGGCCAAGCGACCATTTTCCTCTATCACGATATATCCGAGATCGTTCGTGAAAATGTCGATATCGTTAAGAGGCGGAATGACGAATGCAGTTTTGAACTTCCGCGGTAGATAGCGCTTGCCGTAAAGCGGATCGACGAAATTGGCGTTCGCGTCGCTGTTCAAATCAAGCTCTTTGCCTTCCAGCCAAATGGTGTGATACGCCGGTGTTTTCGGCGACAGTTTGGCCGATAGCTGCCGCGCTTCAGCCAGAACTTCATCCACCAGTGGACTCGTTGCGGGCGTAGGCGGCGCCATCACATTGCGTTCGACGTCACCGCACGCGGCGATCGTGGTAATTAGCGCGTCGTTCAGCGCTTTCATCGTCTGCCGCAAATTCGTTTTGAGAATGCCATGGAACTGGAAGTCCTGGCGTGTCGTGATCCGCATGGTGTTGTTCCCATAGCGGGTCGACAACTCATCGCACGCCACGTACTGCGCCGCGTTTAGAACGCCGCCCGGGAACTTAGTCCTGACCATCAACATGTAATGCTTCGCGACCTTCCGCTTGTCGCGATCATCCTGCTGATAGATGCCGTGGAATTTCAAAAACTCATAATCATCATCCGTGAACCGGTCAGTCGATGGATTTGCCAGCGTTTGCGCAATGGTACCACACAAGAGGGGATTACCCTCTTTAAGTCCTTCATTCCGGCTGAGTTTGGCTGGTTCAGGGGCCGCAATCATAAGTTAGTCACTTATCTTGGTAAAGATTACATTCTGGCGTTACGATGTCAATTCCGAATCCAAGACAATTCCTAGCGTCCCTAGCCTGAAGTTGCAATTGGAAAGCGTAGATTGAGTACATTGACTATTCCCCCGTAGCGCAGGCTTACAGGCATGGGGCATAGACATAGGTGACGACTCGGGCAGCATCGCTGAGGAAATGAAAGACTGGCTGGCGTTTGACCGAATGGTTGCAAACCTCGACAACAGCCCCTTAAATCCTGCTCTTAGGGGCTATTCTCGAGGTTTGCAACCATTCTCGCTCCCGGTCACTTTGCACACGGGTTGAAACATCAAGCGTAACCCATGTCCGTGCCCTTTACCGTCACCTATGTCCGTGCCCCGATCCTACAAGCCTGCGAACGCACTAAGCTAATGCTGTGATCCAACACTCGCCGACTCGGAGGTCGGCGATACGGCAGGCTCAGAGGCCTGCGCTACGCCCGCTATGAACAGCTACACGCACCTCACTCGGCATGCGGAACTCGTAACGAATAAACTGGAGCCACGAGGCGGCTTAGTGGAGTCTGAGTGAAGCCTGAGTTTGAACAACAAAGGACCAACTGGAATCGGAAAGAGAACGGTAGAAAATCTTGCTGCGGTTTTATTGCTGGTTCGCCTGGCTGCATCCGCCCTCGCCGCCACCAATGTTAATCCCACGGCAAAAGTCGAGACGCCTTACTTCCGGTTCACGCTGACAACCGATGGACGAGCCGAAATTCTGGATAAATCGGCGGGAGTAACGTGGGCGCCGCGGGAAACGGAAGCGCGGCTGGGAACGGTTAAACTGAACTTTCACGAGCAAATACGCACGTTTCCGCTGGCTCGCTGTGCAATTCAATCTGCAGCCATTGAGTTGATGGTTTCCTTTCACCCGCTGAGCCTCGACCAATTGGCGGAACTGCACGTGATCGTGCGGGCGCTGCCTGACCAACGTACCCTTGAGATCAGCTATCAAGAAGACGATGAACTGCTAATCGAAAATGTGTCGCTGCTGGATGATGTGCTGGGGGTCACTGATGCGGCGCACGGTTACGTGGTGGTACCGGTGCGGGAAGGGCTGCTGGTGCCGGCGGACAGCGGGCTGAGCTTTACGCATCGATTCGATACTTCGGCCTACGAAGGTTGTCACATGCAGATGCTCGGTCTCGTCCAGAACGGGGCCGCAGCGTTGGTCACCTGGGAGGATCCTTACGTCGCTGTGGACCTACGGAGCGAGATCCTGTCTTCCGTTACGAACAACGTAAACCAACGCAGTCAAGCTCATCAACGCGTGAGCTCGTCGCTTGTGCTGAACAGCACTGCCCGAGTCATTCGGATACAATTCCTCGGCAAGGGCGATTACATAAGCATCGCCAAAGCGTACCGTCTCGTCGCAAAGGACCGGGGGTTGCTGGTCACGTGGGACCAGAAGCTCAAAACCGATCCGGAGCGCGCGAAACTGTTCGGCGCGGCGAACATTAAGCTCTGGAGCGCACTCGATCGCCGGATGAATGAAGCCAGCATTAAAGAAGAGTCCGTGCGGCTAAACTGGACGTTTGATGAGGCTGCACAGGTTGCCGAGCACTACCAAAAAGACCTGCGCCTCGATAAAGTGCTCTTCACCGTAGGTGGTTGGATTCATCGTGGTTATGACAACCAGCACCCGGACATCCTCCCCGCAGCGCCGGAATGTGGCGGCGACTCCGCGTTAGCGGACTGTTCTGAACGAGTTCGCAAGCTCGGATATCTCTTCTGCCTGCATGACAATTATCAGGATATTTATCGCGACTCGCCATCGTGGGACGAGCACCTGATTATGAAAACCGACGAGCAGAAGCTTGCGCAAGGCGGGCGATGGGCCGGCGGCCGCGCCTATTTGACCTGCTCCCAAATGGCGCTGGGCCTGGCGCAACGTCCACAGAATTTGCCGGCGGTGAAAAAACTCACTGCCGCCAACAGCTATTTCATCGATACGACCTATGCGGCCGGCTTGCAGGAATGTTACGACCTCGCCCACCGGCTCACGCGCGCCGATGACATGAAATGGAAACAGGCGCTGTCGGATTATACGCGCGGAATGTTCGGCGTATTTGGCAGCGAATGCGGACGTGAATGGGCGATCCCGCATGCCGATTTTTTCGAAGGGTTAACGGGCGTGAGCGGCCACTATTATCATGACGCAAAGCTGCCGGACAAACTGGGGGCCACGGTCGTGCCACTGTTTGACCTGGTCTATCGCGATTGCATTGCGATTTATGGCAAATACGGCTACGACCCACGCCAGGCCGCGAACTATGTTCTGTATCATATCAGCCTGGGCCGCCCGCTGAATTACCACAACATTCCCGCTCATTTGTACTGGAAACAACCAAGCAAGGAGCCGTCTGCCAGGAGCGATGGCGAGGACCTGTTCATGCGTGGTGACCATGGCTGGACGGAAGGACTGCATCCGCTGGATCGTTTCATCAAGAATACCTACGAAGTGCTTTCGCCATTGAACGAACTGACCGCGCGCATGCAAATGACGGGCCACCA
Organism: uncultured Verrucomicrobiota bacterium; assembly: GCA_964623885.1. Classification (GTDB taxonomy): domain Bacteria; phylum Verrucomicrobiota; class Verrucomicrobiia; order Limisphaerales; family UBA8199; genus CAZUVM01. Next base: position 21,257 of record CAZUVM010000246.1, on the reverse strand, counting down.
GTTTCTCACCGGCGACCACATGGTGCAGAAGACCTCATTTGGTCAAGGAGCAGATGCCGTCGAAGTGACGGTAAATGCCGGCAAGAACAATTACGTTTGCACCTCGAGGCTCGGAGGTAAGATCGTTTTGCCTACATTTGGCTTTGTAGTTGAATCGTCGACATTCGTTGCTTTTCACGCGAGCAATTGGAATGGGCTCACCTACACCAACGCGCCCTTGTTCACTCTCCGCAGCCTGGACGGGCGGCCTTTGACGCGGTCGCGGCAAGTGAGGATCTATCACGGTTTTGGTGATGAGCAGGTTCGAGTGGGAAGAACCCTGCATAAGGTGGTGCGGGAAGAGCCGGAAGGTGGTTGACGACCAATCCGGCAAATGAATCAGCAAAAGGATCTATTGCTTCTCGTGCTGGTGCTCCTCGGAGCTGCTGCATTCGGCGAGCCGTTTGACGCGGCTCCGTTCGGGAAGGCTCTGCCGGAGGGAAATGGTGTCGTTTGGGAAGATCCGCGGGAGATTCATCAGGTCATCGTCGAGTTCGACGGTATGGCGCCGCCCATTGAGTCGGTGCGCCTGGAGTATTGGGGCAGCCGGTGGCCCGAGCAGCACTTGCCCAAGGATCGGGAGCCAGGCGGCGGCGATGTCGGCTGGATGGAACTGGGCAACTGGTATCAAGGCGGCTGGCGAATCGCCGACACAGAACCAAAGACGAATGGGTCGTCCGTGACCTTTACGTTTCGCCCAGTGAATGCCAAAGAGTTTCCTGCGCTTAAGGATTACGCAGCAACATTTCGTTATACCCTCAAGCTGCGGGTCAGCCCGGTGTCAGGGCAGATTAAAATTAAACGCATTCAAGCGTTTACTGATTCCCAACTTGGCCAGCGAACCGCGCGCGTCGTTTGGAAAATCGCGCCTAAAGCCAAATTACGATTCACGGCGTTCAACGGAGAAGTGAATCGCGTGGACTCCCCGTCGGACCTAGTACAGGTCCTTTCAATAACCGTGGCAACCAACGATGATCCGAACACTTTTGATCGAACCATCGTCACCGTAATTGCAGGAAATCAAACTTTTAGCTTCGCAGCGGACGATCTGAAGGCCGGGGTTTTGTTTCTCCCGGAGCTTGGTGCAGCGGTCCTGCCCGCCGAGGATACTCGCAACTATCAATCCATAGCCCGGGAACAAACGGAGAATAAGACAAGAACACTCTATGATCGCGTTGCTGAAATGCCGGAGCAAACCTGGGGTGGCGCGTGGTCGAATATGCCGCCAAAAAGATCGCGCATGTATTTTCCACTGGGACTAGACGGCGGCCGCCAAAGATTTCAGCTCGAAGCTGATGGATCCGTCAAATTTCGGCTCAATGATCATTTTTTGCGGGATCGACCTGGACAGGACACTCCGCGACTCTCGGCCGAGCCGGCACCCGTCGAGGTCCGGTTCGGTCCGTCACGCGTGCTGGTGGATCGACGGTTGCAGGAGGATACCTTGCCGATTTGCGAGACCACCTGGCAGGAATCCGGTTTGCGTATCCTCCAAACCGCCTTCGTCACGGAGCTGGATAGAAAGCATATTAGTGAGTCACCACCTCAAGGCGACACCCCCGCCGCGTTTCTGGCCAGTTTTACTTTCACAAATATTTCGGCAGGGCCGGTAGCCGCCTCGCTGCCGCTTCGCTGTGTGGCGGGAGGAGCGACCGAGAATGTGCATGCGGACAGTAAAGGTCGGCTATGGTTGGGCCGGAATCTGCGCGGCCAAATCACCTGCGGGCTCAACACAGGGAGCCCAACCACCAAAGATGATAACCTGACTTGGAGCTGGTCGCTTCAGCAGGGAGAAAGCCGGCGTGTTGTAGTGAAGCTTCCATATTTGCTTTTGACCGAGACGAACGAAGTGGAAGCGTTAACCAGGCTGGATTTTGATCACGAGAGAGCGACCGTAGCGGAGTATTGGCGCGCACGACTCGATCAAGGAGCACAATTGATGACGCCTGAGCCGGTGCTAAACCGATTCTACCGGGCACAAGCCGAGCATTTGCTGGTCAACTGTGAGCGTGAGCCGAACAGCACGAGACGGTTTGCGCGAGTGGGCTCATTTGCTTACGGCGCGTATGGAAACGAATCGTGCATGATGGTGGTCGAATTAGATCGTCGTGGTTATCACGAGGAAGCCCAAGCCTGCCTGGACGCCTGGTTGAAGTATCAAGGCACAGTCGGTTTGCCTGGCGACTTTAATTCCCGGGAAGGTGTGCTCTATGGAGCCGGTGGTTACGAGGCGGGTGGCTATAACCAGCACCACGGCTGGATCCTATGGTGCCTGGCCGAGCATTATCGATTCACACGCGACGATGCATGGCTGCGGCGCGCCGCCCCTGGCATTCTCGCCGGGGCGAACTGGATCATCGGCCAAACGGATAGAACCGCAGGCCGTGATAAACTCGAACGGGGCCTGCTGCCACCGGGCGATCTTGAAGACATCGGGGATTGGTGGCCTTGGCTTTCGACAAGCTGTTACACTTGGCGGGGTTTGGATTCGGCAGCATGGACGCTGGAACAAATCCAACACCCGGAAGCGAGCAGGGTTCGCAAAGCCGCCGATGCATATCGAGAGAGCCTGCTGGCGAACTTTGAGGTCGCTTCCCAACGCTCCCCGGTCGTCCGGTTGCGAAACGGCACCGCGGTCCCGCAGATACCCTCGCAAGTTCTTCGCCGCGGCCGCAGCTTTGGATGGATTTGCCAGACACTCGAGGGATCGCTCCACTTGCTGATTACCCGCGCGCTGGATCCCCACTCGCAGGAGGCGGATTGGATTGTGCGGGACTACGAGGACAACCTGTTCCTTTCGACACAGTATGGTTATACACCGGTAGATTTTGAACGGGAGTGGTTCAATCATGGCGGCATGTCCATGCAAGCCTGCCTGCTATTGGATGTAGAACCCTACTTGTACAGGGACGATGTGAAGCATGCCTTACGAGCGCTCTTCAACGCCCTTGCGGCCTGTCATTTCCCGGATGTGCACATGAATACCGAACACGCCTTGCCAGAATTGGGCGATTGGCGAGGCGACCATTTCAAGAGTTCGGATGAATCGAACGTATGCGGTTGGCTGCGCCAATTATTCGTACGAGAGGAGGGTGACGTGTTGCTGCTCGGCCAGGCAATTCCACGGGAGTGGCTGAAGGCCAACGCGACCTGCGGCATCCAACGCGCTAAAACTTATTTCGGGCGCGTGAGTTTGCTCTACAAGGGTGGAGACCACCAGATCACGGCACAGGTGGACGGCCCGCGTAGAAATCCGCCCAAACGGATTCGGCTCAGGTTCCGTACGCCCGGAGAAAAACCTATCCAGGAGGTGCGAGTTGATGGCCGTGTCCAAAAGCTATTTGGAGGCGATTGGGTGGAGTTGCCAGGAAACATTGGCACGGTCCAGATCTTAGCGCGCTACTAAATAAAAGCATTCATCCATTTGGACGATTTGATTAAGCGGGTAGCGTGGGGCAAATTTGATTTGTGAGCATTATTAATGCGCAACCACCGCGAAAGCAGAACAATCTGATTTCCAGCAACGAGCTTGAAGGAGCCATTCGCCAATGGGGCGAGCGACTCTTCACCTTGATGGATCAGGCGGAAACGCCTTCGCTGTTCAGCAAAAAGGGGTTCTACGGCACGCTCATGGATTGGGCGATGAAGGATGAACATTTCAAAACCCAGTTGTTCCGGTTTGTTGACGTCTTGCCAACACTGAATTCCTCGAGCGAAATCGGACGTCACTTGCAGGAGTATCTCGGTGAAGAACAGGTGAAGCTCTCCCCTGCGCTGCGACTGGGCCTCAAAGCCGCCGGCGGCGCGTCATGGCTTTTTGGCTCCGGGATTAAGGCACAGGTCAGCGGCATGGCCCGGCAGTTTATGCTGGGCAACGAACCCAAAGAGATCACCGCCACACTGCGCAAACTTCACGAGCAAGGGATAGCTTTTACCGTCGATGTACTGGGAGAGGCCGTGGTGAGCGAAGCCGAAGCGGACCAGTACGCGCAGCGCTACCTGAGTTTGATGGACCTGTTGGCGCGCGAAACGAAACAGTGGAAACATCCCTGCGTGGGTAATGCCAGCCCGCGCGTCGCATTGTCGCCGCTGAATGTGTCGGTAAAGATTTCGGCGCTATACTCCCAAATCAATCCGGCGGACCCGGAAACAGCCATTGCGAAGATCTCGGAGCGGTTCCACCCTTTATTGCGTCATGCCATTGGCTTGGGCGCATTCATCAATTTCGACATGGAGAGTTATTCGCTCAAGGACCTGACCTTGCAGCTATTTAAGCGTCTATTCAGCGAAAACGAGTTTTCGAAAGCGCCGGCTTGCGGCATCGCTTTGCAGGCCTATCTACGGGACTGCGAGGCGGATCTCGAAGATCTCATGGCCTGGGCGCGAGCGCAGCAACGCCGAATTACCATTCGCCTGGTGAAAGGAGCCTATTGGGATTACGAAACCACAATGGCGCGCCAGCGGTGCTGGCCGGTGCCGGTATTTGATCGGAAACCGGAAACGGACGCCAATTTTGAGAAGCTCTCGCTGCAGTTGTTGGAAAATGAGGACGTGTTGGATGCGGCCTTTGCCACCCATAATGTGCGCAGCATTGCGCATGTGCTGGCCCACGCTGAGCGGCTTGGGATCGATCGCAAGACGTTTGAGTTTCAAATGCTCTATGGCATGGCCGATTCCATCAAAGCGGCGGTGGTGCAGTCAGGTTGTCGACTTCGGGAATATTGCCCAGTGGGCGAACTGCTGCCCGGAATGGCGTACCTCGTGCGGCGATTGCTTGAAAACACTTCGAACGAGGGATTTCTGGCTAATAAATTCGCCAAAGGCGCCAGTCGCGAGGAATTGTTGAAGAATCCGGCGCAGCCTGCGCCGAAAGAGAGTGCTTCAGGGAGCGAACCTCAAAGTGCAGGTTTCCACAAGTTTCACAATGAGCCCCACACCGATTTCACCAAGGCCGAAGAACGGGAAAAAATTGCCGGCGCCGTTCGACAGATCCGCCAGCAACTTGGCCGCCGTCACAATCTGGTAATCAAAGGAAAGCCTGTTTCGACGAACGACTGGTTGCCTTCGCTCAATCCAGCCAACCAGAAGGAAGTCGTCGGCTACGCCGCACAGGCAAATATCGATCATGCCGAAGCCGCGTTATCAGCGGCTCGATCTGCGCAGCCTGCCTGGGGACGCACACCGGCAGCGGATCGAGCCGCGGTGCTGGAAAAGGTGGCCTCGCTGATGCGCCGGGACAAAGCGGCGCTTTGCGCATGGGAAATTCTGGAAGCGGGAAAAAGTTGGGCTGAGGCCGATGCGGACGTGGCCGAAGCAATTGATTTCTGCAATTTCTATGCCGCGGTGATGCGTGAATTGAGCGAGCCACAACGCACGCAAGTCGTCGCTGGAGAAAGTAATTTCCAATACTGGTGGCCCAGAGGCGTAGGGGTAATCATTGCGCCGTGGAATTTCCCGCTCGCAATCCTGACTGGCATGGCAACGGCCGCACTGGTTGCCGGTAACGCCGTGATCATCAAACCATCGGACCAAACTCCCGTAATCGGCGCTCGGCTCATGGAATTGCTTGAAGAGGCCGGTCTGCCCGCGGGCGTGGCGAATTTGCTAACGGGCCCAGGCAGCAAAGTGGGCGCGCATCTGGTCGCCCATCCGCGAATCGATTTCATTGCATTCACCGGCTCGAAAGAAGTTGGCTTGAAGATCTGGGAGAGCGCCGGCAAGACCGCACCCGGCCAGGAGAATCTAAAGAAGGTCGTTTGCGAGATGGGAGGAAAAAACTGCCTGATCATCGACAACGACGCAGATATGGACGAGGCAGTAACTGGCTGCATCGCGTCGGCTTTCGGCTATCAAGGACAGAAGTGCAGCGCCTTGTCGCGTTTGATCGTGCTTGCGGACAATTACGACAAGTTTCTTGAACGGCTCGTCGCCGCGGCTGCCTCTCTTCGAGTTGGTCCCGCTGAAACACCGGGAACAGTCATCGGCCCGGTGATCAGCCGCGATGCCCAGCAACGCATTTTAGGGATCATTGACGGTGGCAAAAAAGAGGCGCGACTCGCCTGGCAAGGCAACGTGCCGCAAGAACCCGAGGCCTGTTATGTGCCGCCCACCATTTTTGCCGAGGTTCCAGCCGATAGCCGATTGTTCCGCGAAGAAATCTTCGGCCCTGTGCTCGCAGTAAGCCGCGCCAAGGATTTCGACGAAGCCCTGGCCCTGGGCAACGACGGTGAGTTTGCGCTGACGGGTGGATGCTATTCGCGCAGCCCGACCAATATTGACCGGGTGAAAGCGGAGTTAGTTTGCGGGAACCTATATATTAATCGCACGATCACAGGCGCTATTGTTGAACGCCAACCGTTCGGGGGATTCAAAATGTCCGGCGGTGGCACCAAAGCCGGCGGGCGGGAATATTTGCAGAATTTTCTTGTGCCGCGAGTGGTTACCGAGAATTGCCTGCGACGCGGCTTTGCGCCGCTTGAGGAAGAGTAAGGTCAGATACAGACGAGGGTGTCGTCGAAAACCGGAAGTGAGACTGTTACGCGACGCGGTTCTTCGAATTTGACGTCGGCTGTGCCCAGCGTACTGACGTGGCCATGGCCGTCCCGCACTCGCAGAACGAGCGCCCCGGTTTGAATCTCCAATTCCTTCGTGCGCGCTTCGCCGTTACGCCCGCCAAGTGGGCACGACCACGTGCCTTCCAACTCGCGAATTGTCAAACCTGCCGACGCCAATTGAGCAGCGGCAATTGTGGTCTGGCCTGCGATTTTCTGTCGCGCCGCAGTGCGCGAATCAGGCGCCGAACGCTCGAAATAAATCACCGCCGTAGCTACGGCATAAGTCAGCCAAAAGGCGCCGAAACAAAGCAGCGACAGCAGAACCACCTGCCGCTCAAGCAGCGGGGCGCGACCGGCGCGAAGCAGACCAAAGATCGCGGCCGGGAACACGAGCGAGATAAGTATCGCCTGCCAACGAACGTGTTTCGTGGCCCCGAACATCATCCCGGCCAGAACAGCGCAGATGATTGTGCCCAGAAAGCTGAAGATAAGCGTGAGCAGAACGACAAAGAAAACAATCGCACTCCAACGACCCAGGTAACGGGCGGCCACTTTGAGCGGTGCGGCGTTCATAGGTTCCGATTACATAAAGAACGCTATCAACCGCATTATTTAAATTAAATGGATAAAGTCAAGCCTTGCTAATGCCAAATTTAAGAGTTCACGCTCGCAATTCGCAAGATGAGGCAATCTCTCGCACAGGCGTCGCCGCTTTGCGGCATACCGTGACTCAAGTCGTTTGGTCGCTCCCAGGTTCGCGCGACCGGCGCGGGCGCTATTCGGTTTTCGGCGGTTCCGGCAATCCCTGAGCGCGAAAAGCCGTCCGGAAATGAGTCTTGGCCACCTTGGGCAGGTTCTCGGCTCCGAATTTGGCGACGAATTCTTTCGCAGCCGCATCTACCGCCGCTGAAGCGCCTTTCGGAAAAACCATGTCGTATTGCTTCCCGAGGTTGTGCAGGCGGGTGACAAACTCGTGCCGGGCGAGGATTGAAGCAGCTGCGACCACCAGATCCTCTTCGGCGCGATGCTTTTGAACCAGCTCGATGCTGCGACCGAGCGGCATCAGTGCCCGGGAGACTGTATCCTTATGATAGGCAAATTGATCGCTGATGGCGCGGATTGGCGCCGGGTTCATCTGATACTTCAATCCCATAAGGTTTTCAATGACGCGGGCATGGCCCCAGGCCAGCAGGGAATTAACGCTTCCCATTTTCTGATACAGCCGATTGTACGCCTCATTTCCGATGGGAACGACCGAGGTGACGCAGCCGGGAGTCTTGCGGATAAGTTCGGCAAGTTCCCGAATTCGTTTGTCGCTGGAGATGTTTTTCGAATCCCGGATCCCGGAATCCTTCCAGGCTTTTACGACCGATTCATTCACATAGGCACCGGCGATACACAGGGGACCGAAGAAATCGCCTTTGCCGCTCTCATCCACACCCAGGCGAGGCGCGAGGAGTTCAGGGTTGAGCACTGTTTCGTAGCCAAAGCGCGCTTCCTTGAGGATTTCCGGCTCCAGCACAAACTCAATGAAATCTCGAGTGCCCTTGCCCTGGATGACGAGCTTGCCACTTTCGTAAAACACCACGTTGGTTTTGTCCTGCTCCGCGGCAAAACGCGCGTACGGGACGTCCCGGAATTTATAGCCATGGTTTTGCAGCCAGGCTTTAAGGGCATTTGCCTGCTCGCTGGAAAGCTTGCACGTATGTGAGGCGAGCGGCCTGGGTTCCGCGGATTCAGTCGGTCGCCTGGGCGCGAATTCGGCCATGCGCTGAATTAGATGCGATTTGGCGATGCGAGTGAAATCGCCCTATTACGGTTTAGTTGCCGAAGAACCGGAGGAGATCAGCGTCGTTCCGTCGGCCATGACATAAAGCTTCGGTCGAGGCGTCTCTGGCTTGAAGGAGATCACATACACCAAATGGTTGCCCCACGCCTCTTTGCTGATGTTGGCCACTTCCGCGTTTGGCGCTTGTTCACGGAGCACCTCCTGGACCGGCGCAGGTAAATCCTGAACGGTCGTTGGAGTTAACGGCAAGCTCCCGGTCGAATCAAGCGGAGCTTGCACGGCCACTGTCAGGTCCGGATTAAGAACACTGCCGTCGGGAGTAACCAGCAACGGCGGGAAATTGGCGGCATCGCGGAAGACCACCTTGTAATACAGTTTGTCTGCGCTGGCCTCCTTAATGACATCCACCACTTCCTCCGAGCCTGCTTCGGCGCGAACGGTGTTTTGGGCCGCCGGAGGCAGCCACCCGAACTTAGCACCGAGCGAAGTAATGGGCTTTTTATAAGGAGTCTCAACGTGGTGAGCGGGAGCTGCATTGGTAACTTCGGTCCGAGCCGCAGGAGCAGGCTGCGACTTATGATGCGAGCAACCCAGTAGCCCAAGAGCAACCGCCGGGACCAGGAAAGCAACATATTTCATAACAGCGTCATAGTTTAGGCCGCGATCCGGGGAAGTAAATCGGAAACTCGAAAGTTCAGAGGCAATCTACGGCAAAATGATTGAGCACTCTTTCAGAGCCTGATACAGAGGAACTCAATGCCAATCAACCGCATCACGAAAAGCCTCATAAATTGGTTCGTGCGGAACGCGCGGGATTTGCCCTGGCGCCGGACACGTGATCCATATGCGGTCTGGGTGTCCGAGGTGATGCTGCAGCAGACGCAGGTGAAGACAGTCACTCCATACTGGGAACGATGGATGCAAGCGCTGCCAACCGTTGAGGCCCTGGCGCGCGCACGGCCGGAGCGGATTCATAAATTGTGGGAAGGGTTGGGATATTATACCCGAGTGCGGAATATGCAGAAAGCCGCGCGGCTAATTGTAAAGGAACATGCCGGACTTTTTCCGCAAGATTATGAAGACGTTCTGGCGTTGCCCGGCATTGGACGCTACACGGCCGGTGCCGTTTGCAGTATCGCCTTCAATCAACCACTGCCGGTTCTCGATGGGAACGTTACTCGAGTGCTCACACGGGTATTTGGCATCGACGGCAATCCCCGAGAGAAGCAAACGAATGCGCGATTATGGGACCTTGCGACGCGGCTGGTCCAGGGGGCGGGGCAACTGAAGTTTCATCGCGCAGACGACTGCTTCGTGCGCGCTGCAACCGGAAGCTGCTCCGCGCTGAATCAATCACTGATGGAATTGGGCGCGCTGGTTTGTACCGCAAGAACCCCGCAGTGTGCTGAATGTCCGCTGCGACAACATTGCGTCGCTTTCCGCAGGGGCTGGGTGGATAGATTGCCCAACTTTAATGACCGTCGGCAAACAACGAAGCGACGCTTTGTCGCATTTGTCGTGCGACAGGGCGACCGGTATTTGATCCGCCAGCGCCCGGCTGGAGTAATCAACGCACATTTGTGGGAGTTTCCGAACCTCGAAGTTTCGCATGGTAATGGGGATATAAGTGCAGCCTTTCGGCAGCTTTTTGGAACTGGGGAACGGCACCTGGAGCCACTTTGCTCGATCAAGCACACCATTACACGTTATCGGATCACACTTGATGTCTTCCGGGAAGCACTAGGAAACAAACCGACTCGATTCAGCGGCCGATGGGTCAATTTGGCAAGGATGCAGTCTTTGGCCTTTCCTAGCGCGCACAAACAAATACTGGAGTGCCTGGAATAGATGGGGCGATGAGTCAGGTTGACTTGGATACGTTTGTGAGCGATGGCCGAAGGAGGGATTTGTATGAAACTAAAGGGAAAAGTGGCGTTGGTAACCGGAGCGGGGAGCGGGATTGGAGAAGCGATTGCCGTTCGCTTCGCAGCGGAAGGAGCCAAGGTCGTTATCAATTATCATCCCGGAGGCAAGCACGGCGGTGATGAAGTCGCCGCCCGAATCGAGAAACAAGGCCAATCAGCAATAGCTATTGCCGCAAACGTCGACAACCGCGGCGAACTGGAGCAGACGTTCCAGCAAATCGTGGAGCATTTCGGCGGACTCGACATCGCGGTAAACAATGCCGGGATCGAAATGAAAAAACCTTTTGTGGATGTGACGGATCAGGAATGGAATCGGATACTTGGGGTGAACCTCTATGGTGCCTTTGTCGTGAGCCAATTGGCGGCGCGCCAGATGATCAAGCAGGGCCGCGGCGGGAAATTGCTGTTCGTTTCGTCGGTCCATGAAGATATTCCGTTTCCGGGTTACACGTCGTATTGCGCCTCGAAAGGAGCAATACGGATGATGATGCGGAATCTGGCGATGGAGTTGGCGCCCCACAAGATTAACGTGAACAACATCGCGCCGGGCGCTATTGCCACACCCATCAACCAACCAGTACTCGACGACCCCGAGGCTACGAAGTCAGCTCTCGAGGAAATCCCTTGGGCCCGCTTTGGCAAACCGGAAGAGGTCGCGTCGGTCGCTGCCTTCCTTGCAAGCGAAGAGGCCGATTACGTCACCGGCAGCACGTATTACATCGATGGCGGACTAACGCAGCAGGTCACAAAATATTGACCCTGCAAACCGTAGGGCCGCCGCCTCGCCGGACCGTAGCGCATCCAGGCTAGGGCCGCTCCGCGGTGGGGACGCCGTCCTCGGCGTCCCCAATTCCTGGTTCCACTTTCCGGGCTTGTAGCCTCCGAACACTCTTCCTATGCTCGCCCCATGAAGCAACCTATATCTCGTCGTTCTGCTCTTCAGAAAGTCAGTGGCGGCGCAGTGGCCGCGATGGCGGTAGCCAACCTGGCAACTCGGGTCAAAGCCGCTGAACCGGCCGACGGAGCCAAGCTCAAAGGCCGTATCAATCACTCCGTTTGCCGGTGGTGCTATGGAAAGATTGGCTTCGATGAATTGTGCGAAGCCGCCAAAGGAATGGGAATTAAGTCCATCGATCTGATGGAGGTGCAGGATTTCCCGAAGCTCAAAGAGCACGGTTTAATCTGCGCGATGGTGAGCGGCGTGCCAGGTGGAATCGCCAGCGGCCTGAACCGGGTCGAGAACCACGATAAGATTGTTGAGTTCTTTGAGAAGACCGCGCCGATTGTGGCGGAATATGGGTACCCGAATATCATTTGCTTCTCCGGCAACCGCCGAGGAATGAGCGACGACCAGGGCATGGAGAATTGTCTAACGGGATTAAAGAGGATTGCACCAATTGTTGAGAAACACAATGTGACTGCGTGTATGGAACTGCTAAACAGCAAACACGATCACAAGGATTACATGTGCGATCATTCAGCCTGGGGCGTTGAGTTATGCAAGAAGGTTGGCTCAGAGCATGTGAAGTTGCTCTACGACATTTACCACATGCAAATCATGGAAGGTGACCTGGTGGCCACGATCCGCGAAAACCACCAGTATTTTGGCCATTATCACACCGGCGGCGTGCCAGGTAGAGGCGAGATCGATGACACGCAGGAGATCCATTATCCAGTGGTGATGGAAGCGATCGCCCGGAGCGGTTACAAGGGATTTGTGGCGCAGGAATTTGTGCCCAAGCGAAAGGACGTTCTGGAGTCGCTGCGGCAGGGAGTACAAATCTGCGACGTGTGATTGATGCGTGAAACGTGAAGCGTAAAGAGTGATGCGTGATACGTGATGTGCAGGTCGTAAGCCCTGAGGAGACAATTGAGCGAGGAGTCCTCGTTTACTCCCTTACAACCGCCTGCAGCTTCTGCTTGAGCTGCTCGACTAGCTTTTCGTGCGCCGAGCCCGCTTCGGCATCGGTCAGAGTCCGTTCAGTGCTGCGGTAAATAAACGCGTAGGCCATGCTCTTTTGGCCGGCTGGAACGTTTTGGCCGCGGAAGATATCGAAAAGTTCCACCGACTCCAGGTTCGCGGGTTTGGCCTGTTTGACGACCTGAAGGACGGCATCATGCGTGGTAGCTTCGGGCACGAGCATGGCGACATCACGCCGAATGGATGGGAAAGCAGGCAGGGGCTTGAAAGATTTCGCGGGGTTGCGTCGGGAAAGGAGCACGTCAAAATCCAGTTCAGCAAGGAGGACCGGATCACGCAGATCGTACTGACGCGCCAGCGTCGGCAGCAGTTGGCCGAATTCGCCGACGAAGAACTTGCCTAGATTGATCGTTGCGGATTCGAGGAACAGAGGCGTGCTTTCAGCTCGTCGGACATAAGTGATTCCTCGCACACCAAACTGCTCCAGGAATTCTTCCAGAATGCCTTTGAGGTCGTAAGCATCGAATTTCGCGTCGCGATCTGGCCCCGACCAGAACAACGGATTCCTATTCCCGGTAAGCGCAATGGCAAGCCGGCGTGATTCACGAGGACCGACGGGTGAGCCGCCTGGCGCTCCCAAGGAGGCTTGCCCTGTTGCAGAACCGAAAACCCTGCCGATCTCAAAGAGAGCCACATCATGGTTCTTATGGCTTAGGTTGTGGCGCAAGGCGTCGAGCAACCCAGGCAGGAGGCTTGGGCGCAAAACATTCATATCGCTGCTGAGCGGGTTGGCCAATGCAACCACAGGTCCGCTGGCGGAAAGCTTGGCGGCCACGTCCGAAATGAGGGTTTGACCCTGTGCTTCATTCAACCCAAGGCCGGTCAGCAACCGTCGGGCATCAGCCAATTGGTCGTGAACGGCATCGTATGAGTTCGCTCCAATCGCGCCGCGCGGGGGTGTGGCAGGAATCTTGTCCACGCCGTAAAGCCGCGCGACTTCTTCGATCAGGTCAGCCTCGCGTTTTAGATCCACCCGGAAGGTCGGAATCTTGAACGTGACAGGCTCGACCGGAGCAGGTTCCGCGTCGATTGGCCGCGGCTTGCGGCCGACGACTTTCATCTCGAGGTCGGCCAGGTAATTCTCAATTTGTTCGGGACGCAGTTCGAGACCTAGAAGCTCGTTGACTTTTTGATGCCGCAGTTTGATTTGCCGCGGTTCAACGGGGTTGGGATAGGCGTCCACAACTCCTTGGGCGAGAGTGCCGCCGGCTGTCTCCAATATCAATTGAGCGGCACGGGCACTCGCCCAATCGCAAATCGCAACATCGCATCCGCGCTCGAACCTATATGAAGATTCCGTGCGGAGTCCTAGCTTCTTTGACGTAGCCCGAACGTTCTGAGGCTTGAAGCAGGCGCTCTCGATCAGGACGTCGGCGGTATCCGGATTGATTTCGCTGTTCTGGCCGCCCATGACACCTGCCAGTGCCGCAGCCTTGGTTGGGTCAGCGATGAGCAGCATTTGGCTCGTAAGAGTGCGTTCCTGGCCGTCGAGAGTGATGAACTTCTCCCCTTCGGCAGCACGGCGAATAACAATGGCAGGAGCGGCAACCGGCTGGAGCAGATGATAATCGAACGCATGCAGTGGTTGCCCAACTTCCAGCATCACAAAATTGGTAACGTCCACGACATTGTTGATGCTGCGTATACCAACCTTCTCAAGCGACAATCGCAGCCAATCAGGGCTTGGGCCAACTTTGACGCCTTTAATCACACGCGCCGTGTACCGCGGACACAGTTCAGCATCCTGAATTTGCACGGATACGAGATCTGCGGCGCGCGGAGCATTTTGCGCGTGTGTCTCCGAAAGCTTGGGCCACCGGAGCGCATTGCCAGTGACGGCTGCGATTTCACGTGCGATGCCAATAACGCTGTTGAGGTCCGGGCGATTCGGCGTGACTTCCAAATCATACACCACGTCGGTGCCCGCACGCCCAAGATACTGGGCGAAGGGTTGCCCGACCTGAGCGTCCTCACCGAGGATGAGCAAACCGTCGACCTGGTCTGGCAAACCAAGTTCCTGCGGAGAACACATCATGCCCTGAGACTCAACGCCGCGTATTTTGCCGACTTTGATTGTGAACGGCTGTTCCCCCGGTTTGGCCGGCAAGCTGGCACCCGGCAAAATGAGCGGCACCTTGTCGCCCGCTTTGAAATTGTGCGCCCCACATACGATCTGGCGTTCGGTCTTGCCGTCGTTAACGCGGCAAAGCGAAAGCTTGTCCGCGTTGGGATGTTTGTCGCGAGTGACGACCTGGGCAACAACGATGCCCTCGAATTCGCCACCGAGTTTCTGGATGCCTTCCACCTCGAGGCCGAGCATCGTGAGACGTTCGGCCAACTCCTCGGCTGACCAGTCGAAGTCGACGTAAAGCTTGAGCCAGTTAAGTGTGACCTTCATGAGCGACGGTGCTTGTCAAAACTGTCGTAAGAACCGCAGATCATTTTCGTACAGCAGGCGGATATCGTTGATGCCGTAACGGATCATGGCGATGCGCTCGATACCAAAGCCGAACGCCCAACCGGTCCAGACCTCGGGATCGTATCCAACATTTTCAAACACCTGCGGATGAACCATGCCGCAACCGGCGATCTCGAGCCATTCCTTCCCCATTTTTCTAGTGAGGGCGCTGCTGAAATCGATTTCGAAACTCGGCTCGGTGTAACTGAAATAGTGAGGACGAAATCGAATGCGGGTTTCGGTTCCCATCAACTCTTTGAACACGAACTCAACAGTGCCCTTGAGATCGCCGACAGTGACCTTGCGATCCACGTACAGGCCTTCAACCTGTTGAAAAGTGGGATTATGGGTCGCGTCGGCATTGTCGCGACGGTAAACGCGGCCGGGGACAATGATCCGCACCGGCGGCGGCTGCTTCTTCATGACGCGGATCTGAACGGACGAGGTATGCGTGCGAAGCAGCAAGCCCCCTGCCCTGTTGCTGCTGTCGCCCTCGCCCGACTGGATGTAAAAAGTGTCCTGTGTATCGCGAGCCGGGTGATCGGCCGGAGTATTCAGCGCGTCGAAGCAGTGATATTCGTCTTCGACCTCCGGGCCATCCGCAACCACGAAACCGATTTTGCGAAAACTGCGAACGATGTCTTCAGTGACTTGCGTTAACGGGTGAAGTTTGCCAACGATCCGCCGGCGTCCGGGCAAGGTGAAATCGGTAGGTTCTTTCGGGAGCGCCGCCTGGAGTTCGAGCTCGGAACGCCTTTGGATAAGCGCGGCTTCCAAGTCCGTCTTGGCGGCGTTGATGGCTTTGCCAGCGGCAGGTTTTTCTTCCTTGGGCAATGACCCGAGCTGCTTCATCAGCGCCGTGAACTTCCCATGTGTGCCCAGCCAATTGCCCTTAGCCTGCTCCAAAGCTGCCGGATTGGCCGCGGCCCGCAGATCGGCGAGAGCTGCGGCCTTAAGCGGTTCAATTTGTTCAATGATGCCTGCCACGACTTTTAGTAGGAGCTGCTGATTTAAAGGAAAAAGGGCGTCCATTGCTGGCCGCCCCTCAATCAATAACCCAAATCAAGAATTGCCGATTCGCCTTACGCCTTGGCGGCCTTGGTTTTCAAGGCGTTCTGGGCGACCTTGACCAACTCGGTAAAGCCAGCGCCGTCGGTGGCCGCAATATCAGCCAGGACCTTGCGGTCAAGGGTCACTTTGGCGGCCTTTAAGCCTTCCATGAAGCGGCTGTAAGTAGTGCCCGCGGCACGAGCGGCGGCGTTGATGCGGATTTGCCACAGCGCGCGGAAATTGCGCTTCTTGGCGCGGCGGTCACGAAAAGCATATGCGCGGCCGTGGTCCACCGCATCCGAGGCATAGCGGTAAAGTTTGGAGCGACGCATCCGGAAGCCTTTGGCGGCTCGGATCATCCGTGTGCGGCGTTTGCGGGAAGCAGGTGCGTTGGTTACGCGCATGATTTAGAAGGGTTGAAAATATCGGTTCGGTAACGGGTCAGCGGGTGAACGGCAGGTTCTGCTTAATCCGATATACGTCCGTCGGATCTACACCAGCGGTGCCACGCAGGCTGCGGCGGCGCTTGGGGTTCTTGGTCTGGCACAAATGACGGCGCCCGGCGCTGGAGCGCAACACCTTGCCGCCGGCGGTGATTTTGAATCGTTTGGCCGCAGACTTTTTCGTTTTTACGCCTTTGGGACGTCGCATAAATCAATTCAGTAGCCTGTCAAAAGAGCGCGAAATATAGGTCGCTCAGCCGGGTGAAGCAAGAGGTATTTTTGGCTGGTAAGGACGCCGTCCCCCGCGTCCCCATCTTATTGGCGCCGGCTCAAGCCGCCGTTTCTTCGCGGAGAAGGCGATGGTAAGCAGTCCAAATGCGCTCTGTCAGTGGCGATTGGCGCAGCAGTTGATTGTCGAGCGCTACTCCTTCCGCAATGCCAACTGAGCTGAGCGAAACAAAAACGCCCTCGCTGTTTAACAATTCTTGAGGCGTAATGCTTGCTTCCGCTAGTGGCAAGCGCAAGATTTGGCAGACTTCGAACACGACAGCGCGGGTAACTCCCGCGAGAATGCCGGCGGAGATTGGGGGTGTGGCAATGGCGCCGTTCCTCACCCAGAACAAATTGCTGCTGGCGGCTTCGACGACAAAACCGTCGGTGTTGAGGAGCAAGGCTTCTTCACTGTCGACCGCCTCAGCTTCGGCGCGGGCAAGAATTTGAGGCAGCTTATTGCAGGTTTTGAACTGCGCCAGCGGCTCATTAGCCGGCAGCCGGAAGGAAGCAACTCGCAAGCGCCACGGTGGGGGCTGCGCGGGTTCAGGACCAGATGCCGGGTGGAGGCTCATGACGACGAATGGCCGGTCAGCACCTCGTGGAGAGTAACCACGCAAGCCAACGCCGCGCGAAAGAGTGAGACGCAATAGAGCGTTCCTCATTTGGTTTGCGGCAATCAGTTGATCTGTAAAATCCCGCAACTGCTTAGCGGCGTACGGCAATCGAATGCCAAGAAACGAGGCCCCGCGAGTAAGCCGTTCCAGGTGCTGCCCCCAACGAAACGGTTTGCCGTTGCAAATCGCAATGCTTTCAAACAGGCCATCGCCGTAAAGAAAGCTGCGATCAAATACCGACACCACCGCTTTATCTTCAGGCACAAATTGGCCGTTCAGGAAAACGATCATGAGTGTGTTCGCTTAAGCGTTAGCCAATTATGCCAAGAGCCGCAGACTGGCCGTCTCATTCACTCGCAGGGACTTGAGAAAGCCGCGAGCTTTATCAAGTGTCTCTTCATACTCGGCCTCCGGAACGGAATCGGCCACGATGCCCGCGCCCACATTGAAATACGCACAATCATTGCGGTGGAGCGCGGCGCGAATAATGATGCTGAGCTGGCTCTCGCGATTGAACCCGAGATAACCAAGCGCGCCGGTATAGGGTCCGCGCGCAATCGGTTCCAGCTCGTCGATGATCTCCATTGCCCGAAATTTTGGCGCGCCCGTAATGCTGCCGCCGGGAAAGCAGGCCGCCAAGGCTGCCGCATGCGGCACCTCGGGACGCAAACAGCCTTCGACAACCGACACCAAATGCTGCACTTGGGCAAAACGCTCGAGGCGCGCCAACTCGGAGACTTGCACGGAACCAAACTCGCAAACACGCCCGAGATCGTTCCGGAGCAGGTCCGTGATCATCACCAATTCTGCCAACTCTTTGCTCGAAGTTTGAAGTTCGTACGCCAATTGCGCGTCCCGGGTAACATCCGCGCCGCGCGGCCGCGTGCCTTTGATCGGCCGGGTCTCGACGCGGCTGCCGCTCATCCTTAAAAACAGCTCCGGTGACGAGGAGACAATGTGGAACTCACCGCAATCGAGGAACGCTCCGAAGGGCGCCGGCGACGTCGCGCCCAAGTTCTCAAAAAGGTCCCGCGCTGATCCTCCGAATCGTGCGGCCAGTCTGTGTGAAAGATTGACCTGATAAATATCACCCGAACGGATATAATCCTGAGCTCGCTTGACTCGGGAAATGAAGTCGGCCTGAGTCAAATTTGAGCTCACCTCGAGCGCCTTATCCGTAGCGGCTCCGCAAGGCAACGCTCCCGAACTTCGATCCACAGCGGTGCGCAACGCTGGTTTACTCATCAACTCCTGCCAGAAATCAATTTCCGCCTGCGCTCGATCGCTCGATCGTGAGCCATCTTCGTCCAACCCGGTCGCGATAATCCAGGATTTGCCCAGCCGATGATCGAAAGCGACCAGGCTGGAATAAAAGCCTAAATGAGAATCCGGCCACTCGAGATCGCTTACTGCACGGCGCGACAGTTTGGGTTCGACGAAATTCTTCAGCTCATATCCCCAGTAACCGAAGCACCCACCCAGCGGGAGAGGCAGATCGATTTCATCCAGCATCTCATAACGCGCCAGCAATTCCTCAAGACGCCGCCAGGGATCACCAAACTCAATGTGGGTTCCGCGTTTGGAAACAATTTCGCATCGGGAACCAAACGAGCGGAAAGTGAGAAACGGGCGTGCCGCTACGAAAGAATAGCGTGTTTGCGGCGAATCAAATAATGAGCTGCGCAGCAGAACAACCCCAGCTTCGCCCTGCAGCTTCCCAACCAGGGACTCGGGGCTGCGGGCGTTCGGAATTTCGTAGATTAACGGGCGCGCCATGTTCGCAGCATAGTTCCGAGCCAACCGGAGTCAATCGTCCTAACTTAAACCACGACTCCAGTCGCTAATGACTCGAGGTGTGTCGAGCGACGATACCAGGGCTAGATTCAGGCGTTCGGGTCGGAAAAAGTCGCGTGCAGACGAGCGGATATCGGCAGTTGTCACGCGGACGAGCCTGCGCTTTACCGCTGCGGGCGAATCGATTCGGCCATAAGCAAGCAATTGTTCGCCAATCCAGTTCATCTGGTTGTCGGTGCTTTCCTGGCCTAGATCGATTTGGCCCAACACGTAATCCCGGGCGCGACGCAGTTCGGAAGGGCTGACCGGTCTTTCTGCCAGCCGTCGCAATTCCCGTATGATCAGCCGGAGTGCCTTTGGCAGATTATCGAGATCCAGCCCTGCAGATATGACCAGGTCACCCGTATCGGCGAAAAAGCTGGGCGTGCTGTAAATGGAATAGGCGAGGCCGCGATCTTCGCGCACCACCTGGAAGAGCCGCGAGCTCATGTTCTCACCCAAAATGGTGTTGAGCAGCCGAAGAGCGTACCGACGTTCATCATGACGCGAGCAGGTCCGAATGCCCAAAGCGATCTGGGTCTGTTCGGTTTTTTTCGTGAACAGCCGCAGCCGCGGTGCCGTTTGATCGCAACGCGCCGGGGCGAATGTTGGCGACTTGTCGCGAGTGAAATGGCGGCTGTACCGCGCCAGAGCGCGCACTGCCGCGCGGTGGGTGATATTGCCGGCCACAACGATTACGGTATTGCCGGCAAGATAATGCCGTCTGAGATAGCCAAATAATTCCTGACGCCGAAGATGATCCAGCGTCTGGTTTGTGCCCGTAATAGGTCGGCCCAGAGGCTGGCCCGGCCAAAGAGTGGCATTCAGGAGTTCCTGTACCTGGTGCTGAGGTTCGTCCAGGTACATTGCCAACTCCTCCTTAATGACGTCGCGCTCCTTTCCAATATCACTCGGCGCAAACTTGGAATGCAGAAGCATATCCAGGAGCACGTCCAGCACGTGAGTGAATCGTTCGTGCCCGGCACGCGCGTGAAAGCAGGTCGTTTCTTCGCTCGTGAAAGCATTCAGGTAACCGCCGACGCCTTCAACGGCTTGTGAGATTTCTTTGGCGGAACGCCGCCGTGTGCCCTTAAAGAGCATGTGCTCGATGAAATGGCAGGCTCCGTTGAGTTCGGCATGCTCGTAGCGGGAACCGACGCCAACCCAGATTCCAACGCTGACGCTCATCATGTGCGGCATTGCCGCCGTTGCGATGCGCAAGCCGTTTTCGAGCCGGGTCACCTCATACATGCGCGGTCACAATGCGCAGACTCGAGCGGGGTGTCGAGCCAATGTTGGGGGCGCCGGCATCCTTGCCGGCTATCAGTAGTACGTGAAAAGAAGGCCGGCAAGGATGCCGGCGCTCCCAGGCAATCAAAAAAATGCAGCGTCTACTTTTTCGCTGCCTCGTAGTTTTTGGCCGCTTCGGACCAATTCACAACGTTCCAAAACGCCTTGAGATAATCAGCCCGGCGGTTTTGGTACTTGAGATAATAAGCATGCTCCCAAACGTCGCAGCCCAGGACGGGTTTGCCTTCTGCGCCGCTAACGGCTTTGCCCATGAGGGGATTATCCTGGTTGGCCGTCGAGGCAACTTCGAGCCGGCCCTGGTTGACCACGAGCCAGGCCCAACCACTGCCAAATCGCCCCATGCCCGCTGCTTCGAATTTTTCTTTGAAAGCCTCGAAGCTGCCGAAAGTGCTTTTGATATCATCGGCCAGCTTGCCGGTTGGCGCACCGCCAGCCTTCGGCCCGAGCAGCTTCCAGAACATGGAGTGGTTGGCGTGCCCGCCGCCGTTATTGCGCACAGCCGTCCGGATGTCCGGCGGAACAGCATCGAGATTGCTGATCAAATCCTCCACGGATTTCTTTTCGAGGTCGGCCTTGCCGGCAATGGCCTTGTTCACGTTGCTCACATAAGCGCCGTGGTGCTTGTCGTGGTGGATCTCCATCGTCTGCGCGTCGATATTTGGTTCGAGCGCCTCTTTCGGATAAGGAAGCGGCGGTAGTTCGTATGCCATAGTTTTTACTGAATAATTGGTTGTCCCGTCATGCGAACACGCCCTTTGGAAACCGGGTGTTCAGCAGAACGTATTAACATAGCACTTCTGGGACAAAGTCAACCCGCTCGCCAATCTGGGATTGGCCTGCGATAGATGGAACAAGAAGACTCTTAGCACTGAAACTTCAATTCCCCTCACCCTAACCCTCTCCCGCAGCCGGAACGATTCAGGTGGCGTTTGGTGGTGCTGCGGGTTGAGACTGTGTTTTGTGTGAAAAAAACCACTCAACCACACA
>CAZUVM010000245.1:0-14095 GCA_964623885.1 uncultured Verrucomicrobiota bacterium | reverse complement strand
AGCTTTACCAATGGCGAGAATTTTTCCTCGATACGCGCCAATTCGGCCTTGTATTGCTCGTCCGTATATTCCTTGATGGCGAACTTTTTCGAATCGGCATAATTGCCGGGATTGACCCGGACCATCTCCACCCACTTCGCGGCTTCCATCGCCGCCTCGGGTTTGAAATGGATATCGGCGACAATGGGCACCAGGCAGCCACGGGTGCGTAGTTCCGCGACAATATTCTTCAAGTTAGCAGCGTCCTTGACGGTAGGCGCGGTAATCCGCACGATTTGACAGCCGACCGCTACCAGGTCCAGCGTCTGTTTCACGCACTCCGCCGTGTCCATCGTGTCGCAGGTGAGCATCGATTGGACGACCACGGGATGGTCGCCTCCGATGATCACGCCGCCGCGCATGGGATCGCCTACGACGACCTCGCGCGTACTACGTCGTTTGTGTAAATAAGGAGACTCCGCGTAATGCATCCGATTTAAAGCCGAAGGTCGAAGTCCGAAACCTGAAAGAAGGCCGAACCTCGAAATCCGAGAATCTCCACGCGCACCGAACCAGTTCGGACTTCAGATTTCGGATTTCTTTCGGCCTTCGACCTTCGGTTTTTGGGCTTAAGCCACATCAATTCTTCGGAGCAAAAACGATCGGCTCCTCATGGTTCTTTCGGGCGCTGCGCACCCAATCGCCGGTATCAAAGAAAGCGATAAAGAGCATGAAGCCGATAAGGATGACAGCGCACGCGGTCTGCAGTGACTGCAGGATTTTGGCGCTGATCGGTCGGCGCCGCACGGCTTCGTATAGAGCCAGCCCGATATGGCCGCCGTCCAGCACCGGGAACGGTAGCATGTTCAGCAACGCGAGGTTGACGTTAATGACCACGCTCCACCAGAGCACTAACCGCCAGCCGTTTTCGCTGCCGAACAAACTCGTGTAAAGCCGGATAATCATCACCGGCCCGCCCAATTGTTGTACGCCGACGTCACCTTTGCGCGAAAACACCGCCCCGAGCGTGGCGAAGATCTGCCCGGTGCCTTCACGAATTTGATCGTAGGGCGTCGGGTGAATGATAGTGAAATTGGTATTACCCTGCCAGGCAAGGATGCCCAATGACGGGCCGCTGTTGGCCGGCTTGAGCGGTTTCTCCGGCAGGATAGTGCGCTCGAATTCGGATGCGCCGCGCCGAACCGTCAAAGTCATAGGGGTGATGGGTCCGTTGGTCAGGAGCGCCTCGCGGAAGCTGATCGGATCAAAGTTATAAAGTTTTTCGCCGTCCAACTTGGTAACTTCATCGCCCGGTTTTAAACCTGCGATGGCAGCCGGGCTATTCGGTGCGATTTCGGCGATGATAGGTTTGATGACCGGACGGATCTGGACCTGGCGAAGCGATTTGCGTTCGTACCATTCAGTATGGGGCCGGTACGGGGGCGCCTCGGCGATTTGCTCCTTGCCGTCGCGGCGGTATTTGATCCGGATTTTGTCGCCCTCGCTCGTCACAATCCGCCAGTTGATGCTGTCAGGAGTTGCGGCGAAAAACCGGTGGACCGGATGATCGTCGATGCTGATGATTTCATCGCCGGGCTTTAACCCTGCTTTGTCGGCCGGCCCGCCGGGAATGACCCAACCGATTCGGGTCGAATTGTCATCATCATTGGTCGGACGTCCCACCGCATAAACAACCACGGCGAACGCGACCGCCAACAAAAAACTGAACAAAGGGCCGGCTACCGCCACGATAATTTTATCCCAGGCGGAAATCGGCGGCAATGGTTGCCCGGAGCTTTCCCCTTTGCCTTCGATCATCTCCATACTGGCCATTTGGGGAAGGGCCACATAGCCGCCAGCCGGAATTGTGCCCAGAGCATACTCCACCCCATTGATTGTTTTCTTCCAAATCGGCTTGCCGAACCAGACGGCAAATCGGTCGATCTTCAAGCCCCGCCAGCGCGCGGCGAGGAAGTGCCCGAGCTCATGCACGAAAATGAGCAGGTTAAACAGCAAGAGAACTTCCAAAACAATCAAAACAAACTTCAGGATCGACATACTTTTAGTGCACTTATCCGAATCGGATGCCCGGCAATATAGCAGTCCGCAGGCCAAAGTCCAGAAGCCCAGAGACATGTAATTGGCTGCAAATCATGACAGTGGAGACGCGGTTTTGCGGAAGTGTGTTCCGGTTTTAGGCAGAGCACTCCTGCCGCGCCAGGTTTCTTGCCCACGCGTCGGCTTCCAAGATTGTTTCCAGACTCGGGTGCTCGATTACCTGGTGCCGTTCGATGGCCTTTTGCACGGTCCCGGCTATCTGCGGGAAAGTGATTCGTTTGTTGACGAAAGCGTCAACGGCGACTTCGTTTGCGGCATTCAGGACGGCAGGCAAGGTCCCGCCGATTTCACCCGCGCGACGCGCCAGGTTCAAAGCGGGAAACCGCCCGGGATCCGGTTCTTCAAAAGTCAGCTTGCCCAGGACCGGGAGGTTGGTCTGAACTCGTTGGCTGGGCGCTCTTTCAGGGTAGGTGAGCGCATACTGAATCGGCAGGCACATGTCCGGCGTGGAAAGCTGTGCCAGCATCGAGCCATCCACGAACTCGACCATCGAGTGCACTACGCTTTGAGGGTGGACCACCACTCCCACCCGAGGCATCTCGATATCAAACAGCCACCGAGCCTCGATCATCTCGAGTCCCTTATTGAAGAGGGTCGCCGAATCGATGGTGATCTTTCGGCCCATGACCCACGAGGGATGTTTCAGCGCGCGTTCGACGGTGATGGAGGCGAACTCCTCTTTGGGTGTAGCGCGGAATGGCCCCCCCGAGGCTGTTAGCCACAGCTTGCGAACCGAGTCCGGTGGTTTGCCATCCAGGCATTGGAAAATGGCCGAGTGTTCGCTGTCCACGGCCAGCACGCGGACACCTTTCCGCCGCGCTTCCGCCATCACGATCTCACCGGCCATGACCAGAATCTCTTTGGAGGCTACGGCGATATCCTTGCCGGCGCGAATGGCCGCCAAGGCGGGCTGCAGACCGGCTGTGCCAACGATAGCGATAAGAACAATGTCCGCCTCGGGCAAGGTGGCGAGCCTCAGCAGCCCTTCCGGACCCGAACACACTTCGGTGATCGTTCCCAAACTCGCTTGCAACTGTTTTGCTTTGGCCGGGTCGGCTATAGAAATGAGTTTCGGTCGGTGCTGCCGGGTTTGTTCCAGGAGCAATTCGGTGTTGTTGCCGGCGGCGAGGCCCACCAGGCGGATTCGGTCGGGCAAATCCTGCGCGACTTTGACGGTGCTGGTGCCGATGGAGCCGGTGCTGCCGAGTAGAACGACGTTCTTCATCTGGGAGAAGTCAGAACGTGTCTCAAGTATAGATACATTATGGGCGCATTAAATAACAAGCTGTCGAGCAAGTCGAGAATGCCGCCGATACCGGGGAAGAAGTGGCCGGAATCTTTCACGCCGGCTTCACGTTTGAAGATGGATTCGATCAGGTCGCCGATCACGGCGCCAATACTCAGAACGATGCCCAGGATGACGGCATGCATCCAGTTCATCCCATACATTCTGTTGCGCAGAAAATAAACAAAAACCAGGCTGGAGAGAACCGAGCCCAGAATAGCCCCGCCAAAACCCTCCCACGTTTTGCCGGGACTAATTCGCGGGATCATCTTGTGCCGGCCGATCAGCGAGCCGACAACGTAAGCCCCGCTATCGCTGAACTTGGTAATGAGAATAAAATAAAGGAGGTAATAGTGTCCTTCCACTCTCGGAAAAAAATTCAACTTCTGGATGAAGTTCAGGAGCCACGGCACGTACATTAAACCAAACAGTGTAGTGGAGATCGCCAGAATGCCGGCGGTGTTGCTTTTGGAGAAAAATTGCCGCAGGCACAATCCCAGAACAAATAGGATCAAAAAGCTGGTCTCGAAATCGTTTACGCGCGCGGGGGAGCCTGAAGTGCCGATGAGTCCGGTCACGTTCAGGAATGTTCCAACGATGAGCAGCAAGCCGCCCAGCAGCCCCCACCATTTGAAACAAACCAACTCTCGTTTCTCAACCAAGCCATAGAACTCCGCCAGGCCAGTCGTGGACAGAAAGACCATAATCACCAGGAACACGTAATCGGAAACCAGGCGGTTGCCCGAAAACAGCGCTGTCAACACAATGGTCCACAGCACGACAAAGCTCGAAAGCCGGCGAAGAAACACCTTCCACTTGGAAGGCGGGGCACGGGACAGTGCTGGCGCTGCGGCATCCGGCATCCCCGAACTCTAGCAGCCGCTCCTGGAGCGCTCAATCCTAGATGATGTTTACTCCCTTCAGGCCGAAATGAGCAGCGGCACCCAGTAACTGGCCGTCGTTGGAGTGGATTTCCTTGAATCCATTTTCGGCGGCGCAAGCAAGATGCATCGCATCGGCTGACCGCAAATGAACCGTGGCTGGAAGGCTGGCGTAGGTCCTCACAAGTCGAGCAATGATCGACGGCGAAAGCGGCAGCCAATCGTAAGCTGAGGCGGCGCAGTCAGCCTCAAACTGACTGACGATGAGCGAGAAATCCTTTAAGCTTCCCTCGCGCAATTTGCGATGGAATGCGGCGACGGCCTCCGCCTGACCGTGCAGAGAACACACGATGCGGTCGGTTGCGGCCAGTGCCTCGACCTTTTGCCATCCTGAGTCGTTAACGTACAGCCGTACAAGATAGCTGGTATCGAAGTAGAGCATCAAACCCGATCGTCCCGGTCTTCAGAGACGAGTTGAGTAACGTCAGTCCCTCCCACACCCAAGCGTCCGGTTTGATAGAGCCGCCTAAATGCGGGCGACATCTTGCGCCTGGCAAAATAGGGGACTTCCGGGCGTTCGACTTCCGGCACGATCTTGGCAATGACCCGCCCACTATCTGTCACTCGGATTTCGCCATGCCGGGAAGCGGCTCGGACAATCTGGCCGGTGCGGCTGTGCAGTTCCCGGATCGTAACTGTCTTCATGTGTCACAGTGTGCCACACGTGGACTCCATTTGTCAAGGATTCCCTGGTTTCTCAATTGAGTTATCCTACTTATATGACGCGAGTTGTTTAGGTGAGCTTGACATACCGTAGCGGATGTACCAAGGTCTGGCTGGCGGCGGAAAGTAAAACCAGCAGGCATTTTGAAAGGACGGTGGTGCGGGACTATGTGCAAGGCAATCGTGCGGTTTGGGTGGGTCTCAGTGGCGCTGATTTGGGCCTATGCAGCTGGGGCACAATCGTGGCGATCGGATCATTCGGCACTCGTGTTTCAAGGAACGGCTGCGCAGGAACTGGCCCTCACCCATTGGAGCGAGAACAATCGTTGCGTCTCGAATCTGCGACAACTTCTGTTGGCGGGCGAAATATATTCGCTGGACAACAACGGCGCCTGGCCTGGAACCTGGCAGGTTCTCACCAATGGTTACTTGTCCACTCCCGCGCCGCTGTATTGCCCCGCCGACATCCAGCATCCGCCCGTGACCGATTGGGACGCGGTGGACTTTCCAGCAGTCAGTTATGAACTGGTTTCTCCGGGAGCTCCGCCGGGTGTTGATTCGCACACCGTGTTCACACGCTGCCGCGTGCACGGCAATGTGATTCAGATCAACGGCAGTGTGCAGCAGCCGCATCCGTTTGATCCTCGGGGCTTCCCCGCGGCAGCCGCGGGGGCCCTGGCGTTCGCGGCGCCGGCCCACGCCGCGATCTATGAATCGAGGATCTCGGTGCAATGCCAAACTCAACTTCGGCAACTCGGGTCTGCGTGCTCAGCCTTCGCGATGGACAATCTCGACCATCTGCCCAGCGCCTGGAGCCAGGTGACCGGCTCCCTGGATTCACCCGCGGCTCTGGTTTGCCCGGGCGAAGCGATGACGGCGGTTCCCACCAACTTCGCCGCGCTCGACCCGTCGGCGGTGAGCTACCTGCTGGATGCGCCGGGCGCTTCTGATGGCGTGGTGCAGGAGTATGCGCATTGCCGTGTGCACGGGCACCAACTCAATACGGACGGAACGGTGGTGGCCGGCACGAATCGTTTCCCCCCTCGACTCATCGTCGGCCATCCCCTCAGCCGGACGATTGAACCGGGAGGAACCGACGCGCTTGCGGTCGTGACCGGTGATCCGGCCCTGGGGCCGTTTCGCTTCCAATGGCGCCGACAACAGCCGTTCGATGCTTCCGGGAATTCCTTCACGAACACAGTGCCGATCGCCGGCGCGACCAACGCAACCTTGCTCATCACTAACGCCCTGGCCGCAGATGAAGGGTACTACGATGCGATCGTTTACGATGCTAACGGTGGCTACCAGGTCAGCGCCATGGCCTGCGTGCGGGTCGAACCGATAGCTACATTCCTTCCCGATAATACGTGGGAAACCAACGCGTGCGTTTCGAACCTGCAGGAAATCTTCCTCGGCGTACGCATGGCCGGCGTGGCGACGAGGTTGAGTCCGCCTGGCCTGGAAGCGCTGCCCGCTTATCTAGGGTGGCCGGTGGTGCTCTTTTGTCCGAGTGACACCCGGCCGGCGCCCGGTTCCTGGGACGCTGTCGATTTTGAAGCGACCAGCTATGTCCTTTGCCGCAACGTCTCGTTCGCAGCGACCAATGCCGTTCTGGCGACCTGCAAGATTCACGGCTTTCAGGTGCGGATTGACGGTACGCTGCTTGTGCCGGGCACAGCATGGCTGGCTCCTCGACTCGAGATAGCGCCCGGGCCTGCGCCTCAACCCGCTGTGCTCGTGGTGAATGGACTAGACGGCACCAAGTGTATCATCGAGTCGTCTCCGGACCTTGAGCATTGGTCGCCAGTAAGCACCAACCTGCTGGCCGCCGGGCGCTTGGAATGGAGCATCCCTAACCTGTCCGGGCAAGCCAGCCAATTCTATCGGGCGTCAGTGCAATGAGGTTGGTGTATGTCAAGAATTCTCCTTGACATACGGAACTGCCTGCGACAATCTCGGGCATGCTGAGCGAGCGACACAACTCCCCCACCCGCGCACCGATCAGTACGAGCCCGCGCGTAAAAGCCAATTTCCTGACGCGCTGCCGCCGTTTGAGCCTCCTGGTTGCGGGTTCGTTGCCGGTGCTCTCAGCGCTTGCCGCTCACGAGCCCGCCGGCGGCGCTCGCTGCGCCGCACCGTCGAGGCCACAAAACAAGTATGCCGATGGAGCCGCCCAATTGCACCGAACTCGACAGGCCGCTCGCCTTTCGGGCCAGATCCACGAACACCATTTGCGCAATGTCCTCAGCCAAATGCGCATCGCCATCCATCAACCGCAACGCCGTCGAGTATACCAGGCCCATGTAGCGCGCGACCAATTCGCGAAAAGCCGGCTCCGAATTGTATACGGCATATTCCGCGAGCAATCTCTGGCTGTCGCTCATCTTTGCGTCATTAAAGAGCCGCTAAACGTCGAAACCGAACAAAAAAAGACCCGGAGATTTTGACCACGCTTCTTTCCACCCGTTCCGCGCCTTCGGCGGTTAAATCCGCATTTCCCCGTCCTCTTCGCTCCCTTCGTTTCCTTCTGTTTGCCCCATCGGTGTTTCAGGTCGTCCGTCACTTTCGCCCTTCAGTCCCTTCTCGGCCTTCCGCGAATCAGCTTGCAATTCCAGAAACCTCGTCTTAACCGATTGCCATGAACCGGAGACACTTCGCCCCTTTCCTCCTCCTCGTTATTTGCCCCTTTGTCGCACATCTCCAGGCCCAGGGTCCGGCACCCAACACTCTTTCTCCTATCGAAAAGCAGCAAGGTTGGAAATTGCTTTTCGACGGCAAGACCCTCGACGGCCGGAGAGAATACCGTCCATCAAAGTCGGGTAATCACTGGGTCGTTGAGAACGGCTGCTTGAAAAACCCCAAGGGTACCGGTCGACCCGAAACCGGCGGTGGCGAGATTCTCACGACAGAGCAGTTCACCGACTTCGATTTCCGTTTCCAATGGCGCATCGCGCCTGGCGGAAACTCAGGTATTATCTACTTCGTGAAGGAACGCCTCGGGAACCCGGGTCCGCGCATGTTCCGCGGCGACGACGGCACCGGTCCCGTTGGACACGAATACCAGCTCCTGGATGACACACGACATCCCGACGCCCAGACACCCAGCCATCGCGCCGGCGCGCTCTATGCCCTCATCGCCCCGAACGCTGCCAAACACTTAAACCCCGTGGGTGAATTCAATGAGTCTCGAATTGTTGTTCAAGGCAAACACGTCGAGCATTGGCTCAACGGCGCCAAAATCGTCCAATATGAACTGGAAAGCCCCGCGCTGATGGAGCTTATTCAGAACAGCAAGTACAAAGATCTCCCTGGCTTTGGCACCAAATTCAAAACCGCCATTCAGGTCCAGGACCATGGCGACGAAATCTGGTTCCGCAATATCAAGATTCGTCCCCTTTCGTCTGGGGCGTCATAGCAGCACGGGATTGGCTCAGTACCTCATCGTTTCAGTTCTTCAGCATTTCTCACCTGGTTTACGAGCAAGGAGCCAGCTCTCCTTTCGAGCTGACTCCCTGCGTGTCAATTAGCTTCCAAGTCCTCGCGGGCATCAACGCAGCCGTCACATATTCCGGGCGCAAGATCGAGCCGCACGACGTCCACGACTTCCTCCACGCCGGCCACGCTATCCCCTACTGCGATGCCTTTTTCTGCGACAACCCAATGGCGGCCCTTCTGCGGGAAAAGCCCCTCGAATATCACAAGGTGGACGATACCGCGATCCTAAGCCGTCCCGATGAAATCGTTGCCTACCTTGACACGCTACTCTCCTGATCCAGATCCTCCAACCGTCAATCCACTACCGTCAGAGCCGCCCGAGTGACTCGCCGTCCCCTCGCCAGGCACCTGCGCCTCGGAGGCTCGCAGTTGCTTCTAGAATGGCACTCCGCGCCCTTCCTTGCCGTTCCGAAAGTCCTAGCCGACATCCACGTTGTCGCGCTGAACCTATTCCGGATCCGGCATGGCGCCGCTGATGTTGGCGGAGGTCCGGTCGCGCATCCAGAGCCAATCCTGAAAGTCTTGCGCGTTGGCTACTGGCGCCTGGTGCCCTTTTTTGGGAGCGGAGTATTGCCAGTGGTGCGACTCGGAGTGTCCGTCCGCGAACGCGAATCCGCACCCGCCGTTGTGGTAGGTGCCAGGAACATCAAACCATTGCGCGCGCACCATTCCGAACGCGAAGGCGCCATCGTTCAGGTTGCTGGCGTCCTCGTCGACGAGGACCCACAGCCGCGCCGGACCCGGAGCGCGCGCGTCCGAGGTTTTGCCATGAGTAATCCAGGGCGAATCGCGCCGATGCGTCCGCTGGTTGTTTAACCAGGGACCATTCACCGACAGTGTCGGAGCGCCCGAGTGGCCCGGGTAAGCGCCGTTAAAATTCGGCGGCGCGGCATCGTAACCCGGACAGATCGTTCCGACGGCCTGGTTCATGGAGAAGGTTCGCGCGGCCGGAACCGTTTTGCCCGCCATGGCCGGATCGGAGCCCTGGTAAATGCCTTGCCGCTTGTCGGCGGGGCAATGAAACACCCCAATGGCGCCGCTGAGATAAGGTGCCAGCAGGCTGCGCTTGGGGTCTTTGAGCAGGTCAGGATTAAACTCCGCAACCTGGCCTATGCCGGCATTGCCCGAACACCAGTTGTGGCCGGGAATAGTATTCCCATCGTCAGGGTTGGGCGGATAGAGCTCCTTGTAATCCGTCGAGTACTGCGCGATGGCGAGCATCATTTGATGCCCATTGCTCAAGCAATAGGTTTGCTGCGCGCGCTGTTTGCCCTTCGAGAGAGCGGGCAGTAACAGCGCGGCCAGGATGCCAATCACCGCAATCACCACGAGCAGTTCGATCAATGAGAAACCGGATGCCGCCGGTCGTGCTCGGCGCACGATGGATTGTCGGCTTGCCGCTATACGCTTCGGAATCGCGCGCATACATCAGCGTTGGACTGGTTTGGCTCGATGAAAACCCTTCATCAGCTCCAAAGCCGGAACTGACCAGAGCTTCAGTGTGAAGTCTTCTCTGGCCACAGTGGCAATCTGCTTGCCGTCTGGTGAAATGGCCAGTCCGAAAGCCGTCGAGTTGTGCGCTAGAGTGGATTTAATCAATTCACCGGTGTGGGAGTTTAGCAATGAGAGCCGGCCCTCCCCGTCAAGGGCGGCGATGCTCTCTCCGTTTGGCGTGTAAACCAAGGCGTTAATCGTTGCGGTAGCTGGTGAATCTAAAATCCGCACGCCGCTCTTGAGTTCCCAAACGCGCAGGGTGGTATTTGCGCCGGTCGCGAAGGTTTTTCCATCGGGCGCGAATGCCACACATTCCGCATTGATGCCGCCTTCACACGCCGCCAGGACCGACGGTTCGCCACCGCCCGCGAGGTCGTACACAAAGGCCTTGCCGCTTCGAGTGGTGGCAACCAGGTGTTCCTTATCAGGCGAAAGCGCCACATCGACAAATGCTTCGTTGGCTGCTCTGTAAGTTTGCAGCTCTTTGCCCGCGTTGTCCCAAAGTCCAATGGCTCCATCCAGGCCTGCCGTGACGATGAGTTTGCCGTCACCGGAAACCGCAAGGCCGTTGAGCAGCTCATTCGGCGGTGACAGGTTAACCATGGGTTTGCCTGTGATAGGTTGCACAAGGGTCGTGGTGCCGCTCAACGTGCCTATGGCGACGAATGAGCCGTCACGCGCCCAAGCAACCCGGCGAATGCTGCCCGGCTTTTGAATCACCGTCCTGTTGCCAGAGGCAACGTTCCAGAAGATGAGTTCTCCCGGCATCCCGCCGATCGGGCGTCCTACCCCGCCACCCCCGGTAACCACGGTCCGGCCATCCGACGAAAACGCGACCGACCAAAACGGCAGCGGGTTTTCATGCGGTGCGGTTAATCTCAGCAGCAGGACCCCGCCCGCGAGCAAAGCCAGTACCAGGATAGCGGACAAGAAAATTTTGGGCTTCGCTCGCATTTATCCTTTAGGCAGCGGGAGGTGTAGAAAATCACAGCCCCATGGACCTCCTTTATATAGGAACAAATCGCGGAGGGCAACAAAACCAAAAACAAAGGATTTGAAGGGGGTTTGCGCTTGATTGGCTATAAAGAAGGTTGAAAGGTTAGTGACTAATATGCGATCGACTAAAATCTCCCAGTGGCTCCTTGGCCTCGCGATTCTGGCTCTCGTGGGCAGCACCGCTCTATTCACGGGTTGCAAAAGCGCGGACTCCGGCGAGCACACCAGTGCACACGCCCAAAAATACACCTGCCCGATGGATCCGGAGGTGGTCACGAGCACGCCCGGTAAATGTCCGAAGTGCGGCATGGACCTGGTAGAGAAAAAGTAAACCGCGGAGGGGTCGTTTCTTGAGATTGTAGGTATCGGCTATTGCGAAATAAACAAACCTATAGCCGCGCGCCACGGGAACGTCTCCTTCTCTCCATCGGATGAGGAGAGGGCCGGTGAGGGGCTGCCATTCTGCAGCTGTGACCTTATTGATAGTGATTAGACCACTTACGGCTTCTCTGAATATCCGAAGTATTCGTCGTATGTGTTCCCCTCGCTCGACTCCACATCTGTGTCTTGAAAGGCCTTAAGCCGTGCTTCTGGCGTCCAACACCGAAATCTCCGCGCTGACGGCCAGGATGGCGCGTTTCCAGCGAGCCTGTTGCACTTTTTGACCGGATAACGTCCGGTTGTGCAATTCGAAGTAGGCGTCGGTGAAGGGTTTTGAAAGGTATGGCGCGGCGTTATCGGCGACATGAAAAGCGTGCCAGACTTGAATCGTTCCGACAGGTGTTTGGGCATAGATGTTCGCCAGTTTAGGAAATGCGCTTTTCTCCGCGACGATAAGCCGTGAGAGCGAGGGCATTTGCGCATTTGTCAGGAACCGGCGCCAGGCAAAGCCGGGCGCGAGCTTCTCCAACTCGGCCACCGACATTGGATTGTATATGGCCTCCAAGTCACGCTGCTGAGTTTTGGTCCAACTTGCCTGGGCGACTTTGGTTTCGAACTCAAGAATGTCGCGGGCGGATTTTTCCGGTTGCGGCCAACCAATCAACTCCAGTAGCCGCACCGCATATTTTTCGTAGGCCTTTTTCGCCGCGCCAAATTCCGGTTTCAGATAATAATCGCGATCCGGCAGCCCGAGTCCGCCTTGCGTCAGGTAGAAGGCATAATGGTCGGGGTCTTTTAGATCGACGTTGATCGCAAAGAGAAAGAGCGAATGCTCAAAATCGATCGCGGTCCGGCCCATCAGCGCGGCGAGCGCGTCGCGCGACCGAGCGGAGCTAATCTGGTCAAGCTGAGCCGCAATGGGTTTTGCTCGGAGTTGGTCGGCGCGCGACTCGTCCATGAACGCGCGATAAAAGGCGCTCGCTTTTGCTTGCAAGTTTGCGGGTTCAATCGACCGGTCGCTGCCGGCCGCTTCGAGAATTTCGCGCAGCCTTTTTTCAGTGAGGTCCGTGATGGCGAGGCGCAACGAATAGGCGGGCTTGTCGGGCGGAATCGGTGTCTTCGCAAGCCACGTCCCATTGGCGTAGCGAAAGAAATCGTCCCCTGGCCTGGTTGCGAAGTCGGCGCCTTCGATATCAAATCCCCACGCCCCGTATTGTGGTTTGGCCGCATCCTCGGCGGCTATGTTTTTCAGCGGCCAACTCAGAAACAGGCTGACTCCGACGAAAACGAGTTTGAATTTAGCCAGAGACATTTTGCGCAACATGCAGCGTTAGAGCAGGGCAGCGAGTATATTCTTCTGCAACCAGGGTTCAATTGGATTCAGGAGACCGATCGAAGAGGAGATGCCAGAGCGCTAATGTCGTTGGTTCACCCGTCCCAAAAACAGAAAGGGCCGGATTTTCATCCGGCCTTTTCCGACACACTCTACAAAAGAGAACTGAAATTCTTCTTTGGGGTCCCGCCAAGGACCACCGTTAACACGCAGACAGGTTACCTCCAGGCTGGTTTCCTGCCAGTCACCAGTACTGGGGACAAGGCGTCAAGATTCTAAGCGGCTCAGGCTTCATGCGTGAGCGTCACGCAGGTTGCGTGAAAATCACGCGTTGGAATGCTTTGGCAAAAGGCCAAAGTCGTTGAAAATGGCTCAGTTTTGGGTATCAAACCGGATTGGCACGTACCCTGCCTTACATGCTATAATCACAGAGTCCATCTGTTGCGCGTCGGAAGTCGTGTGAGCAAAGCGAGTCAACCTATGTCAATGGTCTTTCGACACAGATGGGCGAGAACGTCGGGGAGAACGGTGAGGCACGTCACGACCAAGCAGGGCGGGTGAAAAAGAAACTGTGGATCGTTTTAGCGGCTGGCTTCAGCATCTTGATGCTGGCCGCGGTTTTTATATACCGGCATGTGCGTGTCCCTCCGTCCGGCAGCGTGGCTGCTGTAACTAAACCAGTTCCACTGCTGCAAGCCGCCTTCTTTACGCCAAGAACGAATTTGGCGGCGGCGGTTGCCAATCATTCCACGAGCGCTACTCCAGCTGCGAAACAATCTAACGCTGCAGGCACCAACGATCCGTTTGCTGCTTTTGCAGCCTGGATCCAGCAGTTCACAAACTCGTCGGCCAACCTGGCCGAGGGTGAGCGTTTGGCATGGAAACGACGGGTCGTGATGATGGAGCTAGTTCAGACTGATCCAGCGCGGGCGTTACAGGAAACGGTTCCGTTTACTGTGAGGCAATCGTTGCCGCCGCAAGTGACGCGTTTATTGGAGGAGCAGGTGGATGGGCGGGGTGATTTCAACGTGGCGGTGGCAACCGATTTCGACCAGGGACACAGCGAGGTTTTGCGGAGCGTGGTTTTAGGCGGCAAAACCTACCAGGCCTTCGTGTACGGCCGCCGGACGACGCAAAGCTGTCAAAAGGGAATCCCGCTGCACGGTATCGTGCTCGAAGGAAAGATGGCGGTTCAGGCCCAGCCGCTGCGCGTTTTGAGTGAAGCGGAGGCGGTGACGCTGGCAAAGAAACGCAAGCAGCCGCTGGATTTGTTGTGCGGAGTATCGGGTCAATCGGTGACCTCGAGACAGCAGCCGGTGTTCGCGGAAAGCGGCGGCGCTATTCTCTGCTTTTGCGGCACGGACCATTACGACCTGGTGAATCGGCAATGGGCTTTAGCCGAAAGCGGCT
>CAZUVM010000244.1:0-12346 GCA_964623885.1 uncultured Verrucomicrobiota bacterium | reverse complement strand
ACTCATTTACCAGACGCTCGGCGCGGCCAATTTCTCCCCGGCGCGTGAAGTTGAAGACGAGGTCCAGGCCGGCACTGACCGCCGAAGGGTGGAATCCGGCCGAGCGAGCTTGTTCGCGCGCCTCTTCAGCCAGAATCTCGTTGCCCTTAAAGTCAAAAACATCCAGGTGAAAGCCGGCCGCCATGGCCAGGGTTCGCGCGAGAAAAGTCCAGATCTCATGTTTGCGGCCCAATTGTCGCGCTTCGTCGAAGACGCGGCTCGCCTCGGCATAACGGCCGCTGGCGGCCAAAGCCAAGCCCAGATGCGCGTGACCAAATGTTGCGGCAAACACATCGCTCAGCCCGCGAAAGGCCAACGCGGCCTCACGGGCGCGGTCCAGCGCCGCCGCGGTGCGCCCTTGAAAATAAAGCGCCAAAGGGTACATGGCCAAAGCCGCGGAACAGAATCCTCCGGCTCGCGCCAGGGCTCTTTCAAACAGGTCGGTAGCCACGGCCAAATCGCCGTGCATCTGGTGGCTGCCACCCAGCCAGGCGAGCAGGTCCGCCACGAGGTCATTGCTCAAACTGTCGTTTCCGGCGCGTTCCACCAGCGCCTGGGCCTCGGCGGCGTATCGTTGCATTCCTGGAACGTCCAGGCTCCAGAAACACGCGCCGGCCAGCCCCGATATTAATTCCGCGCGTCGGGCGGTGTGTTCGGGCGGCGCCTCCGCTAAAGCCGCTTCCAGGTCCGGCCGGGCCTCGGACCAGCGGCCGCATTTGACCCAAGCTATTCCGCGCTGCCCTCGCAGTTGAGCCAACAAGGGAGCCTGGCCCAACCGCTCTGCCACCGCCATCGCGCGGCCCAATTGCTGCGCCTCCTCCCGATAGGCGCCCACCTCGCGGAAACGTCGCGCGGTCCGCTGCAAGTATTCCAAAGCGCGCTCCCATTCTTCTCCCCTCTGATAATGATAGGCCAGCAATCCATAGAAATCCGTCAATCGGCCGGCGTACAGCTCCTCGATGGCCGCCGCAACCAGGCAGTGCAGTTCTTTGCGCCGCTGCAGCAGCAAACTGTTATAGGCGACCTCTTGCGTCAACGCATGCTTGAAAAAGCAAGTGTGCTCTGGAAATACGCTGCGCTCGTAAATCAATTCCAGGGCCTTGAGCTTGCGCAGCGATTCGCTCAGAGGTTCGGCAAGGTCAGCGATCGTTTCCAGCAATGAAACCGAGAACTCACGGCCAATCACCGACGCCAACTGCAAGGCTTTGCGCGGCGATTCCTCAAGCCGATCTACACGGCTCAAGATTACGTCCTGGATGCTGTCCGGCACTTCGTTCCAGCTGCGCGTAACTTCGTAGCTTCCGTCGTGCTGCTTCAGCGCCCCGCTTTCGAGCAATGACTTGATCATTTCTTCAACGAAAAACGGGTTGCCCTCGGCTTTGGCTAGCACCAGGTCGTGGAGCTGTCCGGGAAGCCGCCGCCCCGCCAGTACGTGGCTCGCCATTTCCAGGCTCTCCTCGCCCGTCAAATGCTGCAGTTTCAAATGAGTTACGAAAGAGCGCTCAGGAAACCGTTGGCGATAATCCGGCCGGTAGGTCAGCAGCATCAGCACCCGCGCCATGCTGAGCGAGTCGGCCAGCCAGATCAGGAACTCCTCCGACGTCCGGTCCACCCAATGCAGGTCTTCGATTACCAGGATAACAGGACAGCGCTGCGCCTGCTTGAGCACCAGGTTGCGCAGCGCTTCAAACGTCCGGATCCGGCGCTGTTCCGCGCTTAATTCGGTCCCCGTTTCGCCGCCCGTGGTGATGGACAAAAGCTGCTTGAGCAGCGGCAGACCGTTCTGCACCTGTTCGCCCAAGTCACGCGCGCCGGCTTCCAGCAGCGCGCAAACTTTGTCCGGCTCATCCGTTTGCTCGATGCGGAAAAAACGTTTCACCAGGTCGATAATTGGCAAGTACGCCATTTGTGCGCCGTAAGAAATCGACCTGCCCGCCAACCAGCACGCCTCCCCAGCACCCAGCGATTGTTGAAACTCCAGCAGCAGACGCGACTTGCCCACCCCAGGTTCGCCCGCCAGCAAGATGATCTGCCCATTACCTTTTCGAGCTTCCGTGAATCGATCGCGCAACAGCTCCATTTCCTTGCTCCGGCCAACGAACGGCGTCAATCCGCGCTGCGCTCCGGCTTCCAGGCGGGTGCGCAGTTCCCGCGAGCTATTGACCTGGTACATCTGCATTCGGGTCTCTCCGCCCGGGAGCTGTCGGTCACCCAAATCGCGAATGACAAAAAAATCTTCAATCGACCGGCGTGTCGCGTCGGTGAGGGTTATTTGGTCTGCGTCGGTAAGCCGCACCATACCGGCCGCGATGTCAACCAAGTCTCCCCCCAAGGGCAGATCGGGGCTCGACTGACCCGCAATGGCCAGGCCCGTGTTCAAGCTGAGCCGGGCTTCGAAGCCGAAACCATACGCCTCGCGCAGTCGCTGTCTCTGCTCCGCTAACAGCAGACGGATACCCAGCGCTGATTGCGCGCCACGGCGCGCATGATCTTCGCATGCGAGGGGTTCGCCAAAAACGCACACCACGCCATCGCTCAATACCTGTGCCACCGCCCCGCCGAACCGTTCGACTACCGGCCGGATTAAACCCATGCACACCCGCATGAAAGTTTGAGCCGTTTCGGGATCCGTCTTTTTGGTGCGTATGATATGAACCATAAGCACCGTCAGGAGTTTGCGCTCGCTCCCGGCAGACGACGGAGCCATTGTAACATCATTGGCACCTGGGCGGACATCCTGCCGCGCCGGCGCTTCTGCGGCCCGCAAACAACTGCTTAATGCCAGACTTAGCGCCTCAGCGGATTGATAACGCTCGGCAGCGCTGCTGTGACAAGCCTTTAAGACAACATCGTTGAACCGTCTGAATTGCGGACTGGCCGCAAGCCCATTCAATTCGGCGGGTAGCTCTGGAAACCGATCCGGGCTTTTTCCGGTGCTAATTCGATACAAGACTTTGCCCAGACTATAAACATCAGCGGTTGGGCGACCCTGGTCTTCAAGCGGCGCATACCCGAGTGTGCCTACAGCAGTGGTGGCCTCGCCAACGTCCGTCACCAGGCCGATATCGGCCAGTTTTGGCACTCCGTCGACGAAAATGATGTTCGAAGGCTTGATGTCGCGGTGGACTAGTCCGTGGCGGTGCAGCGCTTTCAGCGCTGCCGCCAGGCTCACCCCAATCTCGACGCATTCTCCCAAGGGCAATGTCGCCCGTGCCGCCAGGTCGCTCCCAAGCGTTCGGGGCACGTAACGGTCCGGATGGATTATCTGACCTGTCGCAACATCGTCAGCCAACTCCATGATGCAATAAAGATAGGCGCGGCGTTCATTTCTCCCGACGTGCAGGATGCCCATCAGTCCCGGGTGTGTGCGCGAAATCGGTTCAAACCGCTTCAATCCAGCGAATTCCCGCTCGAACGGCGACGCGTCAGGAAAGGAGCCGCGCCGCACTACCTTGACCGCGCGGTAGGTTCCCATCACGTTTCGCGCCAGCCAGACAGTGCCGTAACTGCCCTGGCCGATGCTGCGGAGCAATTCGTGGTCCGGGATATGCGGTGGCTTGGTGGTCTGCCGGACCACCGCGCAACCCGAATTGGGCCTGCGGCCCGGCCGGCGGGCGCCCCGTAAGATTTGACCTTTCAAGCCAGCAAGCCACAGAAACCGGTACTAACAAATCTAATTCCGTGGATTAATTAAACTATGACAAAACTCCTCGCGTAGTCAAGGGTTTACAGCCCCGTCCTCTTCGGGGGGTTCATCGATCAGCCGAGCTGCGCTTTCAATTGCACGAGCTCCTTCTGCAACAAGCTGGAGATGCGGTGCTTGGCCAGGTAGACCTGGGCAACAGTAACGCCGAGCGTTTGCGCCACTTCCGACGCCGGGCGCTCTTTCAATACGTAAAGGTCGAACATTTGGAACTGTTTGAGCGCCATTTGCGCCTTCACCCGGCCCAGTGCTGCCTCCCACATGGACCGCGCCCATTCCTCATCCCATACCGCTTCCAAATTAACGCCCGCGGGGTCGGGAATCGCCTCGATCTCATCGGTGCCTTCGTCGATCACCGTGGCCACCTGGACACGCTGGCGCGCTCGCTTTCGATATTCCATGGCGATGCGCTTTCGCGTCAGGTATAAGAGCCAGCCCTTAAAGGAATCCACTGCCGGGTCGTACTTGAATCCGCTCATCTTTTTGGCGACGTGGATGATCGTGTCCTGCACCACATCCTGGGCCTCGGAATCATTCAACCCGGCTCGAATCGCCGTGCCATAAAGCAGTCCCCAATAGAGGTTGAAAAAGTCGCGCCAGCTTTCCTGATCGTCCAATTGCCTCAGCCGCTCCAGCAAACTCTGGCGCGTGGGCAGGTGATCGGCGTGGCCCGGGTTCATATGTTAAGCGCTCATACCAGTACTGCCTTAGCCTGCTCATTTCTTTCAACTTTTTTGAAAGATTTAATACCCCGTCGGCAGTTCTACCTCAGGGCGCCGAACGTAGGGAGTCGGCGGATGAAAGCAACCGAAACGCAGGCCCGGGTGGAACGGCTCCCAGAATTAGCTGCGCAAACCATAGCACAAAGTCTCAATGCGGTCGATGTACGACTTAAGTTGTTCTTTTTGCACTGTTCATAACGCCTAACATATGTCCTTGACTTTTAGGCCCGTCTGGGTTTGAGTTTGTTCATAACCCCTCGCACCTCGCTGCCGAGCAGGTTGGTCAAAGGCCGGGCGCGTTAGTCTCTTGCAGTTCCTAACTAAAAAGCCGTTGATCTTATGCTTACTTATAATCTGGCGATTCACAGGATTATCTTCGCGGGAACCGTGCTAAGTTGTCTTTTCGCGCGCAGCCCCCGGGCTGTGGCGCAGGGCTGCATCCCCGCTCATTACATGTCGCTCAGCTTGGGCGCGCGCGGCATCCAATACCTGGACGCCGGGGAATTTGAAGGCGGCGTCAGCTACAGGTATTTGGAATCCGAGCACGTCTATGTGGGCTCCTCGGAGCAACCTCAGTTATATAACGTTGGCGGACGCAACATGGTAAACTCCTTCGACTTGAACGCCGCGTATGCACTTAGCCAACGGTTCGCCCTCAATCTGACCATGCCCTTCGAACACGACAATTTCTCCCTTATCCAGGGCGATGGACAGCGGCACAGCGGCTCTTCCGGCGGGTTGGGGGATATACGCTTGGTTGGAACAGCATGGTTGTTCAGCCCGGAGGACCACCCGACCGGCAACATCAACCTGGGCGTCGGACCTAAATTTCCAACAGGAGATTACCGCGCTACCGATTATTACCACACGGCAAATGGTGAAGTAATTTTCCGACCGGTCGATATTGCCGCTCAACTCGGTGATGGCGGTTTCGGCGTCGTCCTTCAACTCCAGGCATTCCAGCGGATCGTTTCTGACCTTTATGCGTACGCGACCGGACTTTATCTCATTAACCCGCGCAAAACGAATGGAACCGAACGGCCCGCGCCGAATACGGGGCTCGTCAACTCCGTTCCGGATCAATATTTCGGCCGGGTTGGCGTGGCCTGGGTTGTTTGGCCTGCGCAAGGACTGTCGTTTACCTTGGGCGCCCGTATCGATGGCATCCCACAAGGGGACCTGGTTGGCGGCATTGACGACGGCTTCCGCCGCTACGGCTATTCTGTTTACGTGGACCCCGGCATTAATTGGGTAACAGGTAAAAACATCCTAAGCGTTAATGTTCCCGTCACCGTGGCCAGATACATAGAACCTGGCGGAGGGGTAGCCGATTTCCTGGTGGTCGCTAGTTACTCACGAAGATTCTAAACTATCGCTGCGTCCTATCTGGCGACGACAAGTCCCGGCGCCCTTCCCGGCTGGCGATCCGTTTTTGTATACTTCTCGCCTTCGTACGCTACCCGCCACATTGTTCCGTTGCCGTCTTCCGTCACCAATAACGCGCCGTCGTGCGCCACCGTCACGCCTACTGGCCGGCCCCACACACTCTGGTTATCGACAACGAAACCAGTCAGAAAATCATCATACTGCCCTGTGGCCACGCCGTTCTTCAGCAACACGCGAATCACCTTGTAACCAGTGCGAATCGTGCGGTTCCACGAACCATGCAGTGCGACAAAAGCGTCACCGCGATAATCCGCAGGAAATGCCGCCGCGCCCGACGAGGCGGTATAAAAGGTCATCTGCAGCGACGCCGAATGTGACGCTTCGAGGACGTCAGGCACAATCGCTTTACCGGCCAGATCAGATCGTTCGCCGGCATGGCGTGGGTCTTCATGATTACCGATGTAAAACCACGGCCATCCATAATAGCCGCCCTCCTTCAATCGCGTCACATAGTCCGGCACAAGATCGTCCCCCAGAGCATCGCGCTCGTTCGTGGACACCCACAAATCGCCTGTGATCTGGTTTACCGCCAAACCCACGCCGTTGCGGACGCCGGTGGCATAAGCGCGTAAAGGCGCGTGGCCCTCAGGGTCTGTCCACAGGACTTGGGCGCGATGCCACTCCGATCCCCAGGTTGCTCCTGCGCCGTTCTCGGCCTCCCATGCCTGGACTTCTTCCGGAGTTTTCTTGTCCATTCGCTCCGCCACGTTCGAGCCTGACCCTACCGAAATAAACATCCGCTTGCCGTCTTTGGAAAACACCACGTCACGCGTGGAATGCCCGCCGGTAGTATTCGCCAGCCTGGGCACAATCTCCTCCGGCTCACCGCTCACCTTTAAATCGCCGTTGTGATAGGGAAGCCGCACCACGGAATTGTTGTTGGCGACGTAAATCCAGGTTGGATTGTCACCCGGCGGATAAAACGAAATCCCGAAGGGACCGTGCAAACCTTCGGCGAAAATCTGATTCTCCGTCGGCGCGTCGGCCCCGTCCGCCGTCCGCATCACCCGGATCCGGTTGCGGCCTGTTTCCGCGATGAAAATGTCGCCGTTGGGCGCCGTGCGGACGAGCCGAGGGTTATGCAGGCCCTTGGCAAAAAGCTTCACCGCGAACCCGGCCGGCACGGCCAGTGTCGCATTCGTCGGCGCCGCCACTACTTGAGGTCCGTTGCCCGCGGATTTGGTCTCGAATGGCTTCGGCAGCTCGCCCACAGTGATATGATGTTGCGCCCCGGGAGCCTGGCGTTGCCAGTCGTTCGGATTCGTTCCGCCGGCCATTAGCGGCAACTCCTCGTATTTAAGCGCGACACCATCCGGGATTTTTAGCGTCGAGAGGTAAGCAATCACATCGGCGCGATTGCGCGCGTCGGTCACCGGGATTGGCATAGTCGTGCCGGGCACGACCACCATCGGGTTCTCCAAAAAGCGGTATAATGTGGCCGGGTTCCAGGTAAATCCCGTCTCCCGGATTGCTTTGGTGTAATTGAAATGCGGCAGCGATCCAGCCAACCTACCCACAACGCCAACCAGGCTGGGTCCTTGTTTCATAATCACCAGGTTTTCAGGCCCCAGCACCGGCGAATGGCAAACCGCGCAGTTAACCTGAAAGAAAGCTTTGCCCCGCGTGGCATCGCCCAACGGCACATCCTGAGCACCTACGTTTACCGGTGCCAGGGCAGCGGCCAACAGAAGATTAGGCAAGACAGTCAGCAATTGGAGAGATGAAATTGTGTGCATGGTTACAATTCTTGCTCGGCTACAAACAAAATATGGTCTGCGCGAAAAATAGCCCAACCAGGAATTACGGCAAGCTCGTGATGCAGAGCTCGCAGTGCCCGTCAGGAGCCCAGGCATTGCGGCAATCAAAGCTTAAGAGCGCCTTTGCAAAACGCTGCCCTTGACCTGCAGCGACAAGCCCGGGGAGTCTCTCCGCATGCACACACTCCAGCCGCAGCGAGCTGGGGTCTCTTCGCGCTCACTTTAGCATTGGAAAGGCTCTAAGGAATCACCAGGCGATAAAACGCGCTGCCATTGGCTGGGTCGATTGGAATTACGACATGATTGGTCGCCCCTGAACCCGGCACGTCGAGCCAGTTTGTGGTGATGCCGGCTCCGGCACCATTGGCTTGTGCTTGCAGGCGCCCCCCGGCAACCGGCCAGGAAAGGTCCAGAGATTTGCCGCTCATGCGGGCTATCAGCCGCACCGAGGCCAGCTTATAAACCACACCACCGTTGCCGTTTGGCGGAGTGTCAGTTGCCATCGCGTAGAGCTCGCCATTCGCGTCCTGGCCAAATCCGTGAACGGTTTGGTCGTTCGGCAGGATTTCAGAGCCGAACTGTGGCAGTGTAAACACATGCATCTCGCCGGTTTGAACATCGGCGTAGAACAAGCGGCCGTTAATGCGCACGGGTGATGGGATCAAGGCAAGATCGCCAAAGATATATTTGCCATAGAGCTCTGGCATGGCACTGCCGCGATACACAAATCCGCCCGTAATCGAGATGCCGTTGTTGTGGTCGTACTCGAGAATGCCTTTCGGGCCCGTGATCGGGTCAATCAGTCCTGCTGGCGATCCCGGGCTGAAAAACCCTGGCGGCGGACCGATGGTGCCCGCCGGCCCCGACGGAATAGTCGTTGAGTTGAACGGACTGTTGGTCATGTTGAAAAGGTAGTCCCCTTCTTTAATCGCCCAGCCGTAGTTGCCCCCTTTAACGATGCGGTTAATCTCCTCGATGTTGTTCTGGCCCACGTCAGCCTCAATCAAGTCGCCAGTGACAGGGTCGAAAGCAAAACGATACGGGTTGCGCAAGCCATAGGCGTAGATCTCCGGGACCTGGCCTTGCTGCTGAAACGGGTTGGACGTCGGAATACGATACTGTGCGTTGGGACTGATCGGATCAGGGCTATTTGTACTCAGAGCAGGATTGAGCGGGTCAAACCGCAGCATTTTACCCAGAGGGACGCTCAGGTTTTGGGCGTTGCCGCCGGGCACAATGTGGCCCGGCCCGACATCATTCGCGTTCCCCCCGTCACCCAGAGCGAGATACATGTAACCGTCCGGTCCGAACGTGCAGGTCCCTCCATTATGGTTCTGCGCGTTCTTCCCAAAGGAGATAACCTCACGCAGCGTCGACGGATCGATGATATTGGCGTTCGTGCTCGAGATTTTCCACTCGTTGATGGCGTTCTTGTAATTATTGGTCGTACCACCCGAGAGCGGATAGGTCGGCAGCGTATTGCTTGGTATCATCTCACTGTTGTATGTGTAGAGCGTTTGATAACCGGGGCTGGACGGGTCGTTAAAGCCGGGATGAAAAGCCAGTCCAAGCAAGCCGCGCTCATCATTGGCGTTGGACGGGTT
This sequence comes from uncultured Verrucomicrobiota bacterium, assembly GCA_964623885.1. Taxonomy (GTDB): domain Bacteria; phylum Verrucomicrobiota; class Verrucomicrobiia; order Limisphaerales; family UBA8199; genus CAZUVM01. The sequence continues at coordinate 3,075 of CAZUVM010000244.1, read as the reverse complement.
AAGCGGCGGAGAGACCGTCGTCCGAAGATCCAAGGCCGGCGTTGGTAGCAGTACTCCGTCCTGGATAATTCGCATCAAGCCGTTTTGCTCCAGCACGAACAGGCGGTGCGTGTCTCCCGGCGGACTGATGCCGTACAGAGGCGCGGACATGTTGGTGGCGATAGGAATGAGAAAAACGGACAACGCCCCATTGGTCACCTCGGGCGTGTACCTCTCTATGGTCAGGTGCGCGGGAGCCGAAGTCGCCAGCACCCCGACATTGTCGAAGGCCACGGCCGTCAATGTGTGCTGTCCAAGAGTGAACGTAAACGGAGCCGTTGAGAAGCGATATGGGCTGACAGTAACGCTGCGCAATAAGACCGCATCACTAAAGAACGACACGTTCGTAATGGTACCACCCGTGTCGGTGACGTCTGCGCCGATCGTAACACTGTCGGTATTGCCGAAAACCGAATTGTCCGGCGGATTGGTTATGGTCACGCTGAACGTCGTGTTCGCGTTGACAGAAATGTTCACGACACTCGAGGTGGTGGAAAGCCCGGCGTTATCGGTGGCAACGGCGGTGAGCGCATGATTTCCCGCCCCGAAGATGGCGGTAACCGTATACGGAGTGTTGTTGGTCTGACCAAGAATGGATGTGCCGTCGAAGAAAGAGACGTTAGTGACGCTGCCGTCCGAGTCGTTTGCGTCGGCATTGATGGCGACCGTTGCCGGGGCAGTGAACGACGCGTCATTGGTTGGGCTTGCAATCGACACGGTGGGCGGTTGGTCTGCTTGTGGAGGGGTGCTGCGCACGTAGGAAAAGCCGCCGCCGACCCCGCCCCAGGAAGTGAACGTAACGCTGAGATAAACATCATCGCTAATGAGATGAACCACAGCCGGAATGCCGACCGTATTCAGAGGGCCGCCATGCTGAAGTTTGGCCCACGTATCCCAGTCCACGTAACTTAACGACGCGTAATCAGCAAGCGAGCCATCAGACCACGCTGTGTTTGTGGGGCTTACGAAGTGGCTGAATGCGCTCTCGAGCGCTGCGTTGTAAATCCCCATGCTGGAACCTCGTGTAATCCAAACGTCCGATGTCATCCGATCCTGATTGGCAGCCTGAGTTGGGTCAGAACCGGCAGCGTTCACGAAGGTGATCGGCGCGCCATTCCAAGCGGTCGCCGCACGGCTGCCGAGGGGACTCCTCAATGTCAGAAAGCAAATACCCACAAGAATGTAATTCGCAAGCCGTCTCATTTTATTTTTTCTTTTTCAAGTTTTTGCCGATCCAGGCATTCGATGCCGCCGCTTTTCTCCCTTGATCATGGCGGAAAGCCCCGGCTGAGGCCAACCAATCGCCTTGCAGCCGGTAGTTTCTGGTGGTGGGATGTCTCAAACACGCTGTTAGTTCCCGTTTTGGCGGAGAGGTGTTTAACCCAATTGAAAGCACCCTCAATAAATGTTAATTAGCTGCTCCCGTCACGATAAAGAGACTAGGCACCCTCGCGCGGAACCTGGCAAGTCAGGGCTGGAAAGGCCACCTCTTTCGGCATGCGTTCCGCCTTACGCAGGCGCAAGCACCTGGCGAGTCAACGTTTAGCCTGTTCCGTTGCTGCGGTCATCACGTGCGGCCAAAAGAAGATCTTAAAGAGCAGAAACACCGCCCCGGAGCAGGCAGCAAATGCGGCGTGAAGCAACCAGAACCGTGGGGTTGGCAGCTTTTCATACAGGATACCCACCCAACCCACGAGCGTATTGGCCATAAAGAACGCGAGATAATAAAGGCCAAGAATAGTCGAATTAATCCGCGCTGGCGCGAGCTTCGCAAAAAACGCAAGGCTCACTGGCAGAATATGGGCAAATGCAACGCTGTTGACGAGGTGAAACGCCAACGGCCAGAGCAGACCGATCTTCCCGCCGGCGGGCTGCGACACAGCCGCCATCACCAGGCATAACGTGCCGAGTGTAGAAAACACCGAGCCAATGATGAGTTTGGTGATTTCATCCGGCTCTTGCCACCTCTTTCCGTACCAGCGGTAAAAGGCAACCGCGGCCGCAAGAAATGTCACGCTGGTGATTGAATCGAGAGTGATGAGCCAGGTGGTTGGCACTTTTTTGCCAAAAAAAACGAGGTCGAAATTCGCGTTCGCCCAAACCAGGTAAGCGTTGAAGATCTGATTATTGGGAATGATGGCCACCGCCAACACCGGAATAAGGAGGATTAGGGCGACAGAAATCAGACGCTCTCTCCTGTCAAGCCTCGGGCGCTGTCCAGAACCGGAAGCGCTGCTGCGGACGGGGGCATCTTTCGGCAAATGCTTCTGACCAGCTACGTAAATTGAAAGCCCGATGAGCATTCCAATCCCCGCCGCAGCAAAGCCCCAATGCCATCCAACGGTCTCGCCAAGGGTGCCGACGATCATTGGCGTGGTAATTACGCCCACATTGATGGCCAGGTAATAAATCTGGAATGCATCCGCGCGCCGCAGGTCTTCAGGTTTGTAAAGGGCTCCGACCTGGCTGGCGAGATTTCCCTTGAACATGCCGCAACCGGCGATCAGGAAGAGCAAGGCAAACAAAAAAGTCTGCTCAAATGCCATAAAAAAATGTCCCAAAGCCATCGACGTTGCGCCTGCGAGCACAGTTCGACGCCTGCCGAGCACGCGGTCCGCCAAAAACCCACCGAGGATAGGTGTCAGATAGACCAGAGCGGTGTAGGTGCCGAAGATCGCAGACGCCAAAGGCTGCCCGCTCAATCCGTACAGGCGCTGAATGGGTTTGAAAAACAAAACGTGCTCGATATGACCCGGCAACAGCAGCTCCTTCACCATATAAAGGACGAGCAGCGTCTGCATTCCGTAATAGGAGAAGCGCTCCCAGGCCTCAGTGAAAGCGAGATAGCCCAGTCCCTTCGGATGTCCCAGAAAAGCTCGGTCCAGGCTCTGCGTGGCGTCGCTCGCGGCGTCGCCGCCGGACATTGCTTTCTGTGTGTTCATCGGGCGGGTAGCGGAGTGAACTCTGATGGAAAAATGCCGAAAGGGTGGTGGAGCCGAGGGGGTTCGAACCCCTGACCTCCTGAATGCCATTCAG
>CAZUVM010000243.1:0-7756 GCA_964623885.1 uncultured Verrucomicrobiota bacterium | reverse complement strand
GGATCGTGGCGGTGCTCGGACACGAATTGGGATTGAGGATGGAATTGAATCCAGGCGTGGTGCCGATGTTCGATACGATGATTTTGAGATCCTTCGCGGGCACGACGCTGCGCACGATGTCTTCAACCTGGCCGACCAGTTTGTCGGTCAATTCCAGGCGGGTACCGGTGGGAGCCTTGGCGCTAATGACGAACTGGCTGGGATCTGTGCGCGGGAAATAGGCTTTGCCGATCAGAGGGTAGAGCGCCAGACTCAGGATGAACAACCCCGTGATGCCGACCACCGTTGCCATGGGCCGGAGCAGCGAAATATTCAGCGCCCCTTCATAACGGTCGAGCATGTGGTGAAAGCGATGATTGAACCAAAGGTTGAATCGTTGGCCCCAGCCGCGTGGTTTCACCGTTTCGATGTCTGCATGGGCCTGGTGCGCGTTAATCAGCTTGGCGCAGAACAGCGGCACGACGGTCATCGCCACAAAATAGGAAGCGAACAGCGACAGCACGACCGCCAAAGCCAAGGCCGTAAACAAGTACTTACTCACGCCGGAAAGAAACGTAACCGGAAAAAACACGATCACGGTTGTGAGCGTTGCCGCCAGCACCGGCAACGCAACTTCCGACCCGCCGCGCTCCGCCGCGACCTCGGGCGTCTCGCCCAACTCGAGATGGCGGAAAATGTTCTCCAGCACCACGACCGAGTTGTCGATGAGTCGTGAAAAAGCCAAGGCCAAGCCACCCAGAATCATTGAGTTGATAGTGCTCCCGCCCATGCCCAGCGCAATGAACGCAGCCAGCGCCGACAACGGAATGGAAAGAAAAACCGCCAGGGTGGCGCGGAAACTGCCCAGGAATACCAGGATCATGGCCCCAGTCAGCACCAGCCCGATAAGCCCTTCGTGAATCAACGTATCAATGGCGGTCTTTACGAACACCGACTGATCGAAGACGACCTTTTTGACCAGCACGTCCGGCACTTGCAGCAAATGATCCAGCACGTTCCTCACTCCGTTAACCACGGTAATAGTGTTGGCGTCACCCCCTTGTTTGAGCACCGGGATGTACACCGACGATTGGCCATCCACGCGCACCTTGTTGAGCTGGATTTGCGAAGCGTCCTTTGCCTCGCCTACATCCCCCACCAACACCGATGCTTCGCCGACTGTCTTCAACGGCACCAGGTCGATGTCCTTCATCTTGTTAATCTGATTGTTGGCGTAAATGTTGTAATCGTAAGGCCCAATCTTCACGTCGCCCGCCGGCAAAATCAGGTTCGCCTCATTCACGCTTCGCACCACGTCCATAACGCTCAATTGATGCGCTTCGAGCTTCAGTGGATCCACATACACCATGATCTGCCGATAACGCCCGCCAAACGCCGGTGGCACTGAGGCCCCCTGGATGCCCGCCATCTGGTTGCGGATCGTAAATTGGCCCAACTCGCGCAAGCGCGCCTCGCTCAACCCTTCACCTTTGAGCGTGACCAGGCAGACCGGGAGGCTGGAGGCATCGAACTTCATCACGATCGGCGGCAGTGTTCCTTGTGGCAGATACCGCAAGCTCGCCATCGCCAGGTTGGCTACGCTGGTCACGTCCGAATCCGGATTGGAGCCCGACTTGAAATAAACTTTGATCAAGCTCACGCCGGTTAATGAGCGTGATTCGATATGATCGATCCCCGATGCCAGCGTGAACATACGCTCGAACTGACCGGTGATGTCGTTCTCGATCTGCTCGGGCGGCATGCCTGAATAAAACGTGGCCACCACGACTACCGGAATGTTAATCGCGGGGAACAGGTCCACCGCCATGCGCTTGAGGCTGGTTACACCCACCACGCAAACCATGAGGCAGATGACGACGATCAGGTACGGATAACGAAGTGAAAAACGAGACACGAGCGGGAAAGGGTTAGAATTTTTCGTCGGTTATAGCCTTGCGCAGTTTCTCCAAAGAAAAACCTGGCGAGCGGCAGAGGGCGATCAGGGCTTGCTCGCGGGCGGCAAGCTTCGCCGCGCGCTCGGGCAATTGCGCGGCAATCTCCAGGGGAATCGATTGCACGCCGTGCAAATCGCCATGCAGCAGATCGCCGGATCCGATTTTCAGCCCGCCGATTTCAACCGGTTGGCCCACATCGACGATGTGAATGTACGCATGCGAAACGGTCACGCTACCGGCGAAGAAATGAAACCCGGCGCTTTCGGCGGCCGGAATATCGCGCACGGAGCCATTCGTAACCACGCCGACACAGTGCAGCGCGCGCAAAATATTCATGTGCACCGCGCCGACCATCGAACCCAGCCCTGGGCGCGTTGAGACATCCTGCACCACAACCACTCGCGGCGCGGGCAGCGTCAAAATGTAATCCCACCAGTCAGTCCGCAGCGGGAACCCACCGTCAGCCGTAGGCGGGGCGGAGCCACGAATCAGCACGGTGGCCGCGTAGCCCAGCATCGGCTGCAGGCGGGGAAGGAGGCAACGGACACTGTTGTCCATGAATCCTTCATTCCTTAACCGCTCACGGAAAGTCTCAATCGCGTTGGCCAGCGTGCAGGCATCCAGGCTCCGCAAGGCCTCGAGTTGCTCAGAATTCAGTGGCTCGTTCATAAACCGGGTGCGAAGAGGTGCTGTAGCCTTCATTGTTCGGCTGTTTCCTCAATTACCTTCGGTTCGACGGCCTGGCCCGGACTGATTTGTGAAAACTTGCCCACCACGACCAACTCGCCCTCCTTAAGGCCGGAAACAACTTCCCAACGGTTCGGCGTTTCGATTCCCAGCACGACGTGCCGAGCCTCGATTTGGCCATTCTTATCAACCACATACACGAGATTCTTGTTTTCCGGCGGCACCGCTTCCGTAGGGATGGCCACCGCATGAGGCCGGCTTTGCACTTTCAAAATCACGCGTGCGTACATGCCCGGTATAATTTCCAGGTTCGGGTTCGCCACCTCGACCTCGACGATCATGGTACGCGTGTCGTCCTCCACTTTGAGCGTCGTGCGCGTGAGCTTGCCGATGAACCGTTTGCTGTCGAGGTCTTCGACCATGACTTCGACCGAATCCCCCACGTGGATGTCCTTGACGTATTTCTGCGAAACGGGCGTATCCAGGCGGAGCCGGTAGTTATCCGAGATGCGCACCAGTGGCATGGATTGAGTATCGGAGGTGGTTCCCGCCTGGATAAGGGCGCCAGGATCGGCGTATCGGTGCGTGATCACCCCGTCGAACGGAGCAGTGATGCGCATGTAGTCCACCAGCGTTTTATATTTGTCTACATCGGCTTTGGCGCCTGCGATTGCTGCCAGTGCCGCCAGGTCGTGCGCGTTCGCCGTATCCACTTCCTGCTGGGCAACCGCATTCGGCTGCTGCTGGTTGACCGCGAATGTCCTTTGATAAATCAGGTGTGCGTTCGTGTAGTCCGCCTCCGTCCGCCGCAGCGTGGCCAAGGCATTGTTGAGTTGCGCCACCAGATCCGGAGCGTCCAGCCTCGCCAGGAGTTGCCCCGCCTTGACCCGATCGCCAAAGTCCACGTTGATTTGGTCCACGTAACCCGACACTTTCGCGTGCAGCTCCACTTCGAGGTAAGGACGGAACTCGGCGGGAATAGTGACCTCGTTAAAAAGGTCCGTCCGAATGGCCGGGGCAACGGCCACCGAAGGCAGGCTTGCTCGTGGCAACGCCGTGTTCTGTGAGATGGCGCGGCCGTTCATCGCCCGCCAAATGAGAATGGACACGCCTGCCAGCAATACTGCCACTGCAAGCCGCCAGCCCATACGGCCGCGCGCTATCCCTGACTTTCGCGGCGGCAGGGTGCTGGTCTCAGGATCGAGGCGCTCGCCCGGAGTGTTGTTAACACCGGCCTCAGCGCTGCCATTAGAGCCATGGACAGCGCCTGGTCCATCGACTTCACCCGAATTGGATTTGGGGGGAGGAAGCATAGCAAATTATGTTTAGGGATGACGATCGAGCACTTCGGGCACCGCCAGGGCCGCTCGACTAAGCAATTGATGGTTCGTGGCTGGAACGGCCAACGGCAACTCAACCCTAAACCGGCTGCCTTGCCCGGGTGTGCTGGTGACTTCGACCCGCCCGCGGTGTGCGGTGCAAATCGATTTTACGATCGAAAGGCCCAATCCAGCGCCGCCGTGCTCACGCGATCTCGCCTTGTCGACGCGGAAAAAACGCTCGAACACTCGCGGCAGCGCCGCCGCCGGAATTCCTATTCCAGTGTCCGCGACCTCCAAAACGGCTTTCCCTTCACGAGCCTCGACCTCCAAGGACACTGCGCCGCCTGTCGGTGTGTATTTAATGGCGTTATCCAGCAGGTTCACCACGACCTGCTTCATTCGCGCTCGGTCGCCTTCGACCCAGACCCCCATCGTCGCAACACACCTAATCTCGATCTGCTTGTCCTCGGCGAGCAGAGCCATCTGGTCAGCCGTCGCCGCCGCGAGCTCCGCCAAATCAAACCGGATCCACTCCGAAGCGGCCTCACCCGCATCCAAACGTGAGATCGCAAACAACCCCTCCACAATATTTGCGAGCCGCTCGACTTCTTCGAGCGCGCTGCCCAAACGCTCCCGCAACTCAGCCAACAAGAGCGGCTCCTCGACCACGCTTTCCAATTCGCCTCTCAGCACCGTGAGCGGCGTACGCAACTCGTGCGACGCATCCGCAACAAAGCGCCGCGAGTGTTGTAGCGAAGTCTCAAGCCGTTCAAGCATTCGGTTCAGGGCTACCGAAAGCCGCTCCAATTCGTCCCCGGAAGGGGGCACGGGCAACCGCTGGCTTAAGTCCTGCAGGCTGAGCCGCTCGGCACTGCCGGCAATGCGATCCACCGGGGAAAGCGCGCGTTTCACTAAAACATAGCCGCCGCCCAGAGCGATGCCGGCCACCGCTGGCAGCAACGCCAGCAGAAATAGCAGCCACTTGCGCATATCGGCTTGCACCTCGTCCATCGGCGCGCCGGTTTCAATGAGATAGCCGGCGCCACCGGTCATGGGCAGGACGTGCGCGGTTAAAAGCATCTTGCGCCCGCCAAGTAACAGCGCCTGGCGTGAAGATTCAGTCTCCTCCGGCCAAAGCGCCGGCGGCAACGCCGCCGGATCGAAACTTTGGTCCTTCGGTGTCGCGGATAGGTAAAGCACAACCCCGTCCTTCTGCGTGACGCGCACGAACCGATCGTTCAGGTCCGGCGCATAGCGCGTCTCGATTTCATCGCCTAAGCGGGTTTGCTCGTGACGATCCGCCTCGACGCGGACAAGCTGCGCGATTTGACGAGCACGGCGCAATTGACTCTCGCGCAGTGAACTCGTCAACGAGCTCCGTAAGGCCAGGTAAGTAACACAACCCAGCAGCGCAAAAATCCCCACCAGCAGCCCGGCGTACCAGAACAGCAGTTGAAATCTCAACGATCGCGTATTCATGCCTCGGCCCCTTCCGTCAGGGAATAACCAACCCCGCGCGCGGTGTGGATGAGCTTGACCGGGTGGGCGTCGTCCACCTTGGCGCGCAAATGTCTGACATACACATCCACAATGTTGGTCAGGCCTTCGAAACTTTCGTCCCAGACATGTTCGATGATCATCGTACGTGACAGCACGCGCCCGGGGTGCGAGGCAAGATATTCAAGCAAGGCATACTCCTTCGCCGTCAGCTCCAGCCGCTTTCCCCCCCGTCGAACTTGCTGCGTGAGCCGGTCAATCTCGAGATCCGCAACCCGCAGCACGTTGCTTCGACTAGCCGGCGGGCGCCGCAGCAGCGCCTTCACCCTCACCATCAATTCGGCGAACGCAAAAGGCTTGGTCAGGTAATCGTCCGCGCCGGCTTCGAAATTCTCCACCTTGTCATTAGTCGCGTCGCGCGCCGTAAGCACCAGCACCGCCGCATTGCCTCCCTGGCGCCTCACCCGCCGCAATACCTCCGTCCCGCTCAGCCCGGGCAGCATCAGGTCCAAAATAATCAAATCATAATCTACGCCCCGTGCCATCTCCCATCCGCTCGTCCCATCCGACGCCACATCCACCGCGTACCGCTCCGCGCGCAGGCCGCGCGCGACAAAATCAGCGACCTTCTTCTCGTCTTCTATCAGCAGTAAACGCATAGGCGCTCGCAAACCGGGGCAACATATAACAATACTATTAATCTCCCCTGAACGCCTGATTAAAATCTATTCAGAATCCGACCGCCCTCAAATGTAGTACATCTTCTCCTTCGCAGTGCTCTCGTCCAGCAGTCGTTGAAAGGTGATTTGTGCGGCGGCGGCTTCCACCGTGCGCTGAAGCTCTTCCCATGCGCGGCGCAGTTCAGCCGGACAATCGCCGTCGTTCAATGCCGGCGTGTCGAATACTGATCCGTGCACTGCGCGCAAGACATCGCCAAGAGTTATTTCCGCCGGCGGCCGCGCCAGGAGGTACCCGCCTTCTTTGCCGCGAACACTGCGGGCGATCCCTTGCGCTTTCAACTCAATCAAAATCTGGACCAGGTAATTGGGTGGGATACCCTGTTCGGCCGCGAGATCTTCTACGCGAACCGCTTCGCGGCTGGGATAATGCCGCGCCAGCTCCAGCACCGCGCGGGCGGCGTAATCGCTCTTGACCGACAACTTCACGCGCCGAAACCTAGGGGCAGATACTGAAATCCGCAACGATCCTTTCCTGCGGTCCCGAGCGGGCCGCGTATGCCCATCGGTAGGAACGCCGTCCCGGCGTTCCTAATCTCGTTAAGCGGTTAAGAACTCTGGCCATTAACCAACTCAATACCATAACTTGCGACGCGACGGCACGCGCTGTCTTAAGCCGGTACGATGCAGTTATCTTCGGGGGGCGCGGTCCCTTGCATTGAATCGTTCCGGCTTAAGCCTTCCTCCCACTGCGAATGGCTCTGACAAGCGCGGCCACCCGCTTTGGATCCACGGGCCGATCAATCCGACCGCCCGTTTTGAGAGAGGTTCCAACTATAAAGCCATCGGCCAGCGCCAGATAATCCCGCACGTTCTCTACCGTGACCCCACTGCCCAACAGCAATCTTGCCCTCGGACATGCGGCACGCACTCGTTTCAAATCCTCGAGCTCAGCGGCAACCCCGGTCCCCTGCCCCGATATAATTAATGCATCCGCAAGCCCGCGTTCCATCGCGTCGCGGGCGGATCGGCTGATTGTCCATGACCCGAGGGGCACAGCATGTTTCACATGGACGTCGGCAAAAATCAGCGCCTCGGGACAGATCTGACGGCGATAACGCACGGTCTCGAACGCATTGCCCTCGATCATTCCCTGATCGGTCAGCATGACTCCGGTGTGAACATTCACGCGAACGAAACTGCCGCCGCAAACCGCGCATAGTGCCAGCGCGGCAATTGGGTCATTGCGGAGCACGTTGAAACCCATCGGCAATTTGACGGCGGCGCGCACTGCCCGTCCCGCGGCCGCCATCGCAGCAACTGTCTCCGGCCCAACCCCACCTTTCGTGAACGGTACGTCGCCGAAGTTTTCCAGGAACACAGCTTGGGCGCCGCCGCGCTCATAAGCGCGAGCATCTGCCACCGCCGCCTGGAGCACCGCCTCAAAATCCCCTTGCCACCGCGGCGAACCCGGCAACGGCCGAAGATGAACAACTCCGATCAGCGCTTTGGAATGAGTTTGAAATAGTGATTTCATAACGGCGCCACCCGAGAATTCCTAATCCAAGAACCATCGCCGTTCGGTTCACGAATTTTTGCGGACGTCACTAGAAGTCTGATAGGGACGCCGTCCTCGGCG
>CAZUVM010000242.1:0-28555 GCA_964623885.1 uncultured Verrucomicrobiota bacterium | reverse complement strand
GGAGAGGGAGAAGCCATTCGCGCAGGTTGGGTTCATGGTTGCAATGCGCGTGCAGCAAAACGTTTGGCCTCTCTATGAACGTCAATCCCGTGATGATGTTGCCGTTCGTCATCCTGTTGACGATGATTGCGCTGGCGCCGTTCTTTTTTTCCGCCTGGTGGAGCCGCCATTATATCAAGGTCGTGACCGGTCTGACGCTCGTGGTCCTGGCCTACTACGCGCTCGGTTTGCGTTCGCCCGAGAGCATCTGGCGGACCGGGCGCGATTATTTGGGCTTTATCGCGCTCATCGGCTCTCTGTTCGTTGTGTCCGGCGGCATTCACATCAACGTCAAAGGCGAGGCCACGCCACTCGCGAACACCGGTTTCCTTTTGCTGGGAGCCGTAGCGGCCAACCTGCTTGGCACCACCGGCGCTTCGATGCTTTTGATCCGGCCGTGGCTGCGCATGAATAAATACCGTCTCACCGGGCACCACGTCATCTTCTTCATCTTTATCGTCTCAAACGTCGGCGGTTGTCTCACGCCTATTGGCGATCCGCCACTGTTCCTTGGTTACATGATGGGGGTGCCGTTTCATTGGGTCATGCAGCGCTGCTTGCCAGTGTGGAGTGTGGGGGTGGGGATCCTATTATTGATGTTCTACCTTGTGGACCGCAGTAACTACGCACGCGCGCCCCGCCAGGTGCGCGACGAACTGACCGGCGAGGCCGAGCAATGGCGCTTTCAAGGCCTGAGCAACCTGCTGTTTCTCGCCGTCATTCTCGGCGCCGTTTTCGTTCATCGGCCGCCGTTCCTGCGCGAAGCGCTAATGATTGCCGCCGCGCTTGGCTCGTATTTCACCACACCCAGGCCAGTCCATGAAGCCAACCATTTCACGCTCGACCCACTGCGCGAGGTTGCTGTTTTGTTTGTGGGGATCTTCGCAACGATGATGCCGGCCCTCGATTGGCTGCAACTCAACGCCGCGCGCCTGAAGGTGGCTTCACCGGGTTTCTTCTATTGGGGTTCCGGCAGCCTTTCGAGCGTGCTGGACAATGCGCCGACTTACCTCTGCTTTTTGAAAGCTGCCTTCGGCCGGTTCCTGGATGGCGGCGCTCTGCAACAATTGGCAAACCTCGTACAGAATCATGGAGCGGGTTTGTCAGCCGTGGCGGGCGCGCACGCGGAGGAGATCAAATCCGCCTTTGCGGCGCTGCAGCAGTATCACGCTTTGGACCTGCAGCGTGGCTGCGTGACTCCCGATCAGATCCAGGTGGCTTATCTGTTGGGCAATTCGCACCTCAACCCTTATGTGCTGGCGGTGAGCGTGGGCGCGGTATTCTTCGGCGCGAACACCTACATCGGCAACGGCCCTAATTTCATGGTTAAATCCATCGCCGAGCATCAAAAGGCTCACACACCCACGTTCCTGGGATACATCTTCAAGTACACTTTGCCGTTCATGCTGCCAATGCTGCTGATCGTTTGGTGGCTTTTCTTCCGCTAGGAGTAGGGCCGCCTGGCTGGGCTCGGGATGACTTTTTTGCTGCTGCGCTACAAAGATTCCACCCCTGACGGGGCTGCGATATTCCGAGCCCCGCTCGGGGCGACATATTTGTAGAACGGCCAATCAAGAGCACCAGTCCAGCCCCGCTCGGGGCGACATATTTGTAGTACGCCTCACAAAAAACCATCTGAGCCCCGTCTGGGGCGACATCTTGGCATAACCCGCAGACTCAAATCTGGTTGAAAATGTAGCGTTCGTTGTACTCGACGCCGAACTTGCGAAGGAACTCGATATATTCCTCCCGAAATGTGCGCCGTGCATGGTGCCGTTGCTGATTCTGAATGTAGCGAATCACCGCGCCAATTTGGGAACGGGAATACGAAAACGCCCCAAAGCCTTCTTGCCATGTGAATCTGCCTTGAACCCACCGCTTTTTGTTAATGAATCCTGAGGAACTCGCTTTGATGTCTCGAACCAACTCGGAGAGCGACAAGTCGGCGCGTAACCCAACCAGCAGATGCACGTGATCCGGCATGTTATTAATGGCCAGAAGCTTTTGATTCTGACCGGAAACAATCCCGGTAATGTACTTCTGTAGCTCATTGTTGTTCTCGAGCTTCAGAAGGTTTAGTCGCCCTTCGACAGCGAAGACAATCTGGATGTAAATCTGCGTGTAGGTATTCGCCATGTGCGCACAATAGCGATGCTAACACATATTTTAAATTGTTTTGTTATAGCTAATCCATTTTTTCCCGGATGAGATTATGGACGGGTTCTACAATGATGCCGCCCCTAGCGGGGCTCGGGATGCTTTTTTGCTGCTGGGCTACACAGATTCCGCCCCTGACGGGGCTGGCATATTCCGAGCCCCGGTAAGGGGCGACATATTTGTAGTAAGGCCTATCAAAGTGCACCATTCCGAGCCCCGTCAGGGGCGACATCTCGGCATAATCCACAGACTCAAACCTGCTTGAAAATGTAGCGCTCGTTGTACTCGACGGTGCCGGCAAGGATGCCGGCGCTCCCAGAAAGACGGCGCTCGCGGAGCATGGTCAAAAATTTCTTCGCTGAGCAAAAGCCGACAGAAAACAACGATTTAACGTGACGAAGGAAGCGTTGTAAAAATCCCGTTAAAATGCGGTTTTTTGGCCGTAAAACCGCGGCGTTTTGCGGGTGGCACCATCGGTGCTTAGGGGACGCTCAGATGAGAAGTGCGTTGCGAGGGATAGGACTTGGGGCCGCTAGGCGGACAGGCTGTCCGGCAGCGAAACGCGCCGCGGAATCGGAGGTCGCGGCACGGCTGAAGGCGCCTATCAGCGCCATCAGGGTCCGGTTCCTGGCAACGCATCAGTAGAACCCTCCTCGGAGGAAATATGGCAAACATAGATACACGACCAACCACTGGCAGTACCGCGGGCGGAAAGGCGCCCACAACATCTAAAGCAACGCTGGGCTTAACCGGCCTAACCATCAACGCCATGGCGCTCATTGCGCCAGGGGCATTCTTGTGGCTCACGTTCCAGGAACAATCACTCTATGGCGCACCTTTGGCTGGCTGCGCCATGTGGTTCGGCATTCTGGGCGCGTTGCTGCTCTGCTTCGCTACGGCGATCAGCTACGCGGAATTATCCAAGCTGTTCCCCGGCGCGGGCTCTTCGTACCTGTACGCCGAGCAGGCCTTCCTCGCCCGCTCGTCGCACAAGAAGTTTGCGCGCGTGGCGAAGTTCTTCACCGGCTGGGCCAGCCACCTCTATTACTGGGTGTATCCGGGATGCATGGTCGGCGTCACGGCTATCCTTGTCGGCTATCTTTCCAGCGTATTTTGGCCCAATACCTTCAGTAGCGTTTACAACAGCCCGCTGGAGATGTTCATGTTCTGCATCGTGTTCGGTTTGCTCGTGGGTTACATCGCCTTTCGCGGCGTTAATGGCAGCACCGCCGTCAACATGGCGATCAACATCATTCAGATCTCCGCCCTGTTGGTCTTCGCGGTGATTGCCATCGCCTACCGCGTGCAACATCCAGAAGGCTCCACGGGCTTCCATTTATCGGGTGGTAATGTCGTAAGCTACAACGTTGACTCGGTAAATGTGACGGATGACAAAGGCAAGCCGGTGCAGGATACCTGGGCCGACAATTCGCCTAAGACCGATGATAAAGGGCAACCTGTTTTCAAGCAACAGGACCGGACCGTGTCCAAGGATGACCTCGACAAAGCTAAAAACACGGATGCCGCAGTGCTCGGCGCGTTGACCGCCATGGGCCTGGGTGAAGGCGACCCGTATCCGGTTTGGCAAAAGGACGATGCTGGCAAACTGAAGCTCGATAAAGACGGGCACGCCATCGCCGACCCCTTCACCGTCAGTTACAAAGACGCCTTCACCGGCAAAGGTGACGCGAAAGATCCGCGGACGTTCAATTATCATTCCAGTGCGGGGTCCGTGTTCGCTCCGCACGGCATCGGGTTGTTCTTCATCCAGGCCTGCATCGCGATTCTGATCCTCGTCGGTTTTGAATCCTGCACTGCCCTCGGCGAAGAAGCGAAGAATCCCAAAAAGGATATTCCCCGCGCGGTGCTGATGTCGCTCGTGATTCAAGGCGCCATCTGCTATCTGTTTGAGTATTTCGCGGCGAATTACCTCCTGCACAACGGGTATAGCATCTCCAACGCTGGCGCTTCCGGTGCACCGATTGGCGACCTCATGCTGCTGACCGGCACCTGGCTGTTCGGAAGCGTGGCGGCCGGCAAGGCTTTCATGATTATCCAGGCCGTCACCGTGTTCCTGGCGTTAATCGGCACGACCTTGTCCTGCCTCAACACCGGTGCTCGGGTGACCTACGCCATGGGCCGCGATGAAGAAGTCCCGTCGCACTTCGGTCTGCTGCACGGCAAACACCTGTCGCCGCACCGCGCGATTTGGACGCTGGTTTTCCTTTCCATCATCATCGGGATCATTACTTGCTCGGTTTACCTCGGCGCGCAAAGCTCTGACCTTGCGGCGCTGGACAAGCATAATATCTGGTACAGCTTTGGCATCTTCTCGCCGCACGCGTATACCTACCTGCCGAATACCTTCCTGACCATTACCCTCATCAGCAACTTCGGCACCTTCATGCTCTACATGATGACCTGCTGGATCGCGATGGTGGCCTTCAAAGAACACCATAGCTTTAACGGCCTCAAGCACCTGGTCATCCCAGCGTTCGGCCTGTTAGCCAACCTGGCTTGCATGCTGTTCTACCTCATCGGTCCGATTCCCTGGCTCGGCGGGGTGGCGGGCATGAGCTGGCACGAGCCTTACATCGCCCTGTTTATCGCCGGCTGCTGGGGCGTTTATGGTCTCCTCTACTTCAGAAAACGCAGCGCCCAGACCGGCAAGGCCATCTTGCTTACGGAGAAACCAGTTCCTACCTGATTCAGGAAAGAAGAAGCGCACAACAATAGCCCGGCCCTTCGCAAAACGGGGGGCCGGGCCTGCGCTTTTTTTAATATTAATCTTGCTCTTAATCGTAATCTTACTCGTTATCTCAATGTCTGCCAGTGTTGATGGAACTGCTATAGCTGCTCCCCTTCGCGGTCTGGATTGGACTGTAGATCACGCTTACGCTTACGCTTACGAGAAGATTAAGATTGGACTGAGAACCCAATGAAGATCAAATGCCACCAACTCTCCAGCGCCGGTGCAGTGCGAGATCATAACGAGGACTACTTGCTGTTCTGGGAACCGGAGGATTTTGCGCACGCTCAGAAAACCGGCTGCATTGCCATTCTGGCCGATGGTGTCGGCGGTGAGGGCAATGGTGATATCGCCAGCCGCCTCGCGGCCGAAACCGTTTTGGGGATTTTCAAAGAAGCCAAACCCGATGGACCTGTTCCCGCCGCCCTGCGCGAAATGTTCGACATCGCCGCATCCAAAGTCTTTCAGGCCGCCCAACACCAGGGCCGGATGGCCACCACGCTGCTGACCTCCGTTTTCCGGCACGACAAGGTCACCATTGCGCACGTGGGCGATTCCCGCGCTTACCTGATTCGGGCCGGCAAGATCAAACGACTCACGACTGACCATTCCTACACCTCTTTGCAAGTAAAGCTGGGTTTGTTGCTCGAACGCAACGCCATGACCAGCCCGCATCGATCCACCCTCACTCGCAGCATTGGCTACGAACCGATGTGCCACTACGACATCACCACCGAGCCGTTGCAGCAGGGTGATATCATTCTCCAATGCACGGACGGGCTTTACGGATTCCTTCTGGATGACGAGATCCTCCAGGCCGTCATCAAATACCACCCGGGTGAAGCCTGCAAACGCATGATGGAATTGGCCGATCGTCGCCAGGTCAGCGACAATGTCTCCGTGCAAATCATCCAGGTCTGGGACGTGGACCGCGGCAAGACGTCTCTGCCCACGAAAAACCGAGGCAACGGGCGGCCGGGTCATGATTTAAACGTGGGTGACGTCCTGGATGACCGGTTCGAAATCACCGACATTATTGCCAAAAGCGGAATGGCCTCGCTGTTCAAGGCGAACGATCGAAAGAACGGCGCGGCCGTGGCCATCAAAGTCCCGTTGCTGCAAATCGAAAGCGATCCCGCCGGGTTTGACAGGTTCCGGCGCGAGGAGGAAATCGGCTTGCTGCTCGACCATCCTCACATTCTCAAGTTCATTCCGGTCGAAAAAAAGAGCCGCCCGTATTTGGTAATGGAGTATCTGGAAGGCCAGACGTTGAGCGAACTGCTCAAAAACGTGCGGCCATTGCCCGAACCGGATGCGGTAAAGATTGCCAGCCGCATTTGCGAAGCCCTGCAGTACATGCACGAAAAGGGCGTCATCCATCGCGATTTAAAGCCGCAGAACATTATGCTCTGCAACGATGGCACCATCCGCATCATGGATTTCGGAATCGCCCGTTCGCAGGCCTCGCGCCGGCTCACGTTCGTCGGCTTCACCCCGGCGATGGGCACGCCCGATTACATGGCCCCGGAGCAGGTCCGCGGCAGCCGTGGCGACGCCCGGACCGACATCTACAGCCTGGGTGCAATTCTATACGAAATGGTCACCGGCGAGCCCCCCTTCGGCGGTGACAGCGCCTACGTCATCATGAACGCCCGAACGACGGGCGACCCCGTGGCGCCCCGGAAAGTAAACCCCAAGCTGACGCCGGTGCTGGAGGAAATCATCCTCCACGCCATGGAACGCGACCCCAAGCGGCGTTACCAGTCGGCGGCCGAAATGAAAAAAGAGCTCGACGATTATGAATCAGTCGAGATGACCAATCGCTGCAGCCGGCTGCAGGCGCCCCAGCTTTGGAAATCACGATTCCGGATGCTGCCGATGATCATCGGCTTCGTCCTACTTCAAGTGATCGTGTTCCTGCTGCTGCTGCTCTATTTCCGCAAGAAATAACTCTTTTCCTCTTAATCTCAATCTTCCTCTTCCTCTTTAATCATGATCATAATCGTAATGGGCGAACACTAGCGGATTGCGATTCGGATTAGGATTACCGATTACGATTACCAGGAACAAAAAAAACCGGCCAGGAACTGTTCCAGGCCGGGCCAACCACCGGAGAGCAAACCTCTCAACTCAACTCATTGAAATTTCCAAAGCCCGATGGTGTTGAAATTGCCGGTGCACACCTGGACGTTCGTATGAAGACTGTCTGGCAGGACCAGGTATTGCATATTGCCGAAAATGAACGTTTTGTTGGTGTTGCCGTTGCTATCGAGGAAATAGTAATCCGTCAGCAAGGCGCTGCCGAGCGAATGAGCATTCTGGCTCGTATAAACATATTCAATGCGCTTGAGCTGGCGGCCGCTGGAGCTCTCGAGAGCCATCCGTCCGAACGATTCACCGAAGTACAACCCGAACAGCGTCGTGACGGTTTGCCCATTCGTGCGGTTAATCACGTCGATGGTGTCGCCGTTAAAATCGGTGTTCCCGTTGACGTGATACGCCAACCCCAGCCAGGACGTATTCGTAACCCCGTTCGCCTGGGCGTAGTCTTGCAACAAGGTGCGATTGTTCGTCGGGCTGACCACGATGACGCCGTTCGAATCGGTCGTCGAGCTGGTGCCAGCCCAGGTGAAAACATACATGTTCTGCGCCGGAGCGTTGGCAACACCGAACAGAAACAAACCCATGACAGGAGCAAGCAGTTTTTTAGTCATCATGCCGTTAAGAATCGGCTGTCCGGCCGCAGGAACAATGGGGAGATCTGCGCAAGAATTTGAGCCGAAGGACCCCGGGGCCAAAATGAGCCCAGGTTGGGCTATTTACCCTATACGCAACGACTTAGTTAGGGCATATTATCCTCGCGTTAACAAACCCTTGTTATGCGAAAAATCGGCGTTTTGTTGGTAGATGACCATACAGTAGTTCGTCAAGGCTTGCGCGCCTTGCTGCGATCCGAAGAAGACATCGAAGTCATAGGGGAGGCCGAGAATGGCCGCCAGGCGGTAATGCTGGCGCGGAAGAGCGCCCCGGATGTCGTTGTGATGGACGTAGCGATGCCGCTGCTCAACGGACTGGAGGCGACCCGTCAGATTCTTAAGCTGGCGCCAGGAACCAAGGTCCTGGTTCTGACGTCCTATGGTGATGACGAATGTGTGGAACAGCTAATGCAGGCGGGCGCGGCGGGTTACCTCATCAAACAGACTGCGGCGCAGGATTTGTTAAAGGCCATTCGCGAAGTGCAACGTGGGAACGCGTTTTTCAGCCCTGCGATTGCCAAGCGGCTGCGAGACCAGTGCCGCGAGGCGTTTACCACCGGGCATACCGGCAAAAAGGGCGGCGAACTGACTTCGCGCGAGGCGGAGGTGCTGCAATTGATTGCCGAAGGATTTTCCAACAAACAGATTGCGGCGGAGTTAACGATCAGCATCAAAACGGTCGAGAAACACCGCCAGCAAGTCATGAACAAGCTGAACATTCACGATGTTGCAGGACTCACCCGCTATGCCATCACCAAAGGCATGGTGGAGCGCGCCGCCCCGGCGCCGGTCTGAAAACGGCACTGCGTGCATCAGGCGACCGAGGCCGCTTGTCGCGCCGCGCAGATTTCCAAGAGCGCGGAGCGTCCCGACTCCACATCGGGACCGTATCGCAGGTTTTCGACCTGCTGAAGCTCCGACGCAGTCCTGCGCCCTCCCAACACGGTGACGTGCACCACCGGTCGCCTGCCGATTGCAAATCGGCGATACAGCAGATTGAAAATCGGCGCTACCCCTGCGGCGCTGCGCTTGGTTATGAATTATTCGGGCCAGGGACGCCACCCTCGGCATCCTGTTCTCAACCCGATGGCGAGATTGTTCCAACAAAAACTCGCTTAGAGCGCCATTGCTGCTTAGATTGGGCTCAGTCTGAGACCTAAACATGTCTGCGCCTGATTTCCCGCCACGTCGTATCCTGGTCGTGGATGACGAGCCCTTCGTCTGCGACGCCGTGCGCATGATGCTGGCTTTCGATGGTCATGAAGTGGAAGTTGCCACCAGCCCGCACGAAGCTTTGGCCCTTTACGACCGGGGAACTTTTGATGTCGTTTTCACCGATTTTGCAATGCCGTCAATGAAAGGCGATGAGTTGGCGGCGGCGATTAAGTCGCGGAATCCAAAGCAGCCAGTGGTGATGATCACCGCGTACGCGGAGATGCTTCAAAACTCGGACCATCCCCTGACGGGAGTTGATTACGTCATCAGCAAGCCGTTCCTCCTGCAGAATTTGCGCGAAGCCATTGCCAAAGTCTCGCCTGTGGCCGCCAAAGCCGGCAAAGGACCGTGAGGCGCGGACTAACGAACTGCGGGCGCACTCCATCTCCCCGTGTTTCACCGGGGCACCGTTTGGTAGTTTTCCACACTTGTTGGCGCCATTCATCCAAGCAATAATCCTTTGAAGATGAACGCAGAGCTGCCCATCCCCGCCCTCAGCCGGCCTCGCAATCCGTGGCGCAACGCGTTGCGCCAGGCAGGTCAGTTCCTCGTCGTCGCCCTGCTGGCGTTTGCCAGTTATTTCTTCATCAGCCGCTTTTTCCTGCAATCGGTCAAAGTAGTCGGTATCAGCATGGTCCCGACGCTGCACGATTCGCAGCAATACCTGTTAAACCGATGGGTCTTGCACCTGCGTGCGCCGCATCGTACGGATGTAGTCGTGCTACGCGATCCGGTTGATAATGGTTTTTCAGTCAAACGCATCGTCGGAGTGGCGGGAGACACAATCTCCGTAAGCCATGGCACCATCTATGTGAACGGGCAGAAACTGGAGGAACCTTATCTTGTGCCCGGCACCCGAACGTTCGCCCAAACCGCGCTGCGTGAGCAATCCTTCAAATGTGGCCCGGATCAATACTTCGTCCTGGGTGATAATCGCAATTTCTCGGTGGACAGCCGTGCCTACGGTCCCATTCCTCGCCATAACATTCTTGGTCTGCTCGTGCACTGATTGATTCGCGGGTAATGCCTCAGTTTGGGCAGGCCCGTTTGCCAAACGGGCCGTTCCATGGCCGCCTCGGCGAGGCGGCCCCACCAAAAACTAAAGTTACATTCGCGGAAATTTTCAATTGCCGAAATCGGAGTTTCGTTTACTGTTCAGGCAGGCACCGCGGCTGTTACGCATGACAGGGCTTCCGCCAAATGACCGCGTGCACGCAGAGCGCAGTGAAGCAATGAACTGACCCGGCGATGCGAATCGTTCTACAGCAAAAGGACACCGGCCTGTATTTCAAAGATATCGATGCCTGGGTGCGTACTAGTTCGGAGGCAATGGACTTTGTGAGCTCGACGTCAGCGATCGATTTTTGCGTCACGAACAAGCTTAAGGGTGTCCAGTTGGTGCTTAAGTTCGAGGAGCAGAAATACGATATCGTGCTTCCTGTTCGGCCCCTCCAGGAGCAGCGCACCCAGCGCACCGGCGAAACGGTATAAGGCCGCAGCGACAAAGGTTGTAAGTTGATGGCCTTGGATTTGCTGTCTCCTACAGCACGATGGCTATGACATTGAATCAGGCAACTGAACTCATCAAATCCTGCGCCGAGCAGATGAACGAGCGCTATCAAAACGTCGTGTTCGACGAGTGGGCCGTCATCTCTCTGGCCGAGCATAAAGGACGGCTGCTGAATTACCTGGGCCCCCGAAAAGAGGGGTTTCAGAAGAATTTCCTTACTGACGCCGGCGCCTTGCGCGCGGGCCTGCTCGCCGAATCCGTAAATGCCGGAGATTTCGAGTTCGCCCGGCACGGCATCGGCACCGGCTTTGAATCATTCATGGTTCTGGGCAAGGGCATCTTCCTGATCTGCAACAACACTGTCCAATCCATGGACGGCATAACCAAAAACCCGCGCTGGCTGGAGGCGCAGGTGCCGTTTGTTGAGCTAAGCGACAAGGTTCGACAGGACCCCGTGGTGCTGGCCTGAACCAGATTTCGAGTGCGGAGCACGGACATTCCTGTCCGCAGCAAACATCGAACATTACCGCGGGCAAGACTGCCCGCGCTCCGTTTCTACTTCAGAAGCCCCTTATAGAGAAAAATGACATAGCAGGCCGTTAATCCCCAGCCCATCCAGCGAGGCAATCTGCCCAATATCGCCACCGCTGCGAAATGGACAGCCGCAGCGCCAAGCAGGATATACAGGCCGGTCTGGAAAAAGGGCTGAACTGCTATTGGTCGATAGAGGGCGTACACTCCGACGCAAAGCGGGATGCAAATGTGACCGTCTCCTACTTGAGAGGTATAAACGACTTCCGGATTTCCGCGCCAGGCATAGTAGAACGCCAGCAGCGCGTTGGGCAGCACCATCAGCCAGCCGCTCAGCCAGCCGAGGTACTGCGCGCTGATGAAACCGGTGTGGGATTTCGATACCCAATCAACCAGCCAATCCGTGCTGGCGTAAATCCCGTAGGCGCCGACGCCCAGCAGCGCCAGATCAAAGGGCAAACTCCAGCTAAAAGATTTATTCTGCCGGACATTGCTCTTGAGCACGTCATATACGTGGAAGCATTGCCAAAACAGGAACAGACCGATAAGCACAAGGCCATCAAACAGGTCGATTCGCCCATGCCGCCCGAATGCCCACACCGCCCCGGTGAAAAAAAACACCGCGGCAAGTGTCAGCAACAGCGAGTACCGGTGGATTTTGCGCGTTTGAACCACATCGCGTTTGGCTTTCTTGGAACCTTTCCGCTTCGCGGCGGCAGGCAGCACATCGAGACCCCACAACATGGTGGGCAAGCCAATCACAAGCGTCAGGTTGGTAACGTTGTTAACCAGGCAGTTGGTCAGCACCTCGGAACCCGGGCCGCCTTTAATGCCCATCAGAAACGCAAAAACTAGGTTGCCCAGTCCGGAGCAGTACGGCATCACCAGCGTGCCCAACGCCGTGCCTTCCAGTCCGCCGGCATTCATGGCTTCCAGCCGCCATATCATCACGAACGAGGAGAGGACAAAAATCCCCAAAAAACACCACGGCGCCCAGGCGCCGGTGCTCTCAACCTGCATGATGAACATTTTCACTACGCAACGGCGTTTAGGCCGCCGATAACAAGGATTACCGCAGATTCAGTACCGCCCTTTGGGGGCCTCCGCCAATAATTGGCCGCAATTCGGCGAGGATCCGGCGCCTCTAGAGCGTGGCTACAAATTCCAGCGGGGCGCGAGCGGTCCCCGCTCGCAGCGGCGGGAAGGCGCCTGCGTAGAGCCTGCGACTGGCAACCGACCACGCTGCGGCTCAAGGGCAGCATTTTCCAAACACGCTCTTAGCCATTCGTGAGGCACGCCGATACCGCCTCGGCGGTCAGGCCGTGCAACTTGATGATTTTATGCCGGGAAGTGTGCCCGCGAACCAACTCCACATTGCGGCGCGGACAATCGAGAACAGAAGTCAGGTACTTTACCAGAGCTTCATTGGCTGCTGAGTCCACGGGCGGCGCGGTCACCCGAATCCGCAACTCGTTACCAAGCGGCTCGCCAATCTCGTTAGCGGAAGCGCGCGGTTGCAGCTTCACCGACAAGAGCACACCATCCGAATCAGCTCGCAAAAAAGCCGGCAAATTCATTGCAGAAAAAACGTACAGCAGGAGACGAAGGGAACGAAGAGAATTTTGCTTCTTGCGAAAGCACTCGCGACGTCTTCTTCAACCGATTAGACTCGGCGCATGCGCAAACGAATCGCAGAGCGGTGGTCCCGGGCAGTCACACAGCGCGGCAAAGCCGGCAAAGCCGCAACCGAAACTCGGAGCGCGGGCAGTCTTGCCCGCAGCAACGTTCGAAGCTTGCTGCGAATAGGACTGTCCGCGCTCCAAGCCAGATTTCATCGCAGCTTGCGAGCAATTTCGAATATTGCAGTACAGAGACGCCGCGTTGCCTGCCTTCTGCTGAGCGTCGCCATCACTGGTCTTCTCTCCGGCTGCAGTTCAACTGCCAGCAAAGCGCCGAGCGAAACACCCGGCGTGCCAGGGCAGACCACCGCAGTTTCGAATGCCGCGCCGGCAACTGGTGAGCAATGGAAGCAAGCCGCCGCCTTGCCTTCAGCTCCATTCGAAGGAACCGGCTGGCAGTCCTTGTTCGACGGAACAAGTTTGAAAGGCTGGCGGGAAACCGTGTTCGCTGGCCGCAGCGAGGTAGCCTGCGAATCCGGACTGCTCGTGCTTAACATGGGCGACCCGTTCACCGGCGTGAATTGGACGAATGACTTCCCGAAGCTGAACTATGAAGTGGCGCTCGATGCGATGCGCGTAATGGGATCCGATTTCTTTTGCGGGCTAACCGTGCCGGTGGGCACGAATTACTGCAGCCTGATCGTGGGCGGCTGGGGCGGCTCACTAGTCGGCATTTCCAGCCTCGACGATATGGACGCGTCGGAAAATGAAACTACCAAGTACATCAGCTTCGAGCAGGGGCATTGGTACCGGGTTCGGCTGCGAGTCACGGAAAACCGCCTGGAAGCCTGGATCGATCGTGACAAACTCGTAAATGTTGTCACTACCGGGAGAAAGATCTCGCTGCGTCCGGGTGATATCGAGCTATCCGCGCCTTTCGGCATCGCATCGTGGACGACCACGGCAGCGCTGCGCAACATTCGCTGGCGGCCGGTGGATGGGCCGGAAGGCCCCGCCAAACGAGAACAATAATCAGGCAGTATAGCTCCCTGAGGCCACGTCGCCGCCCTTCCCCGTCCAGTTTGTATGGAAGAACTGGCCCCGCGGCTGATCCAGACGCTCGTAGGTATGAGCGCCGAAATAGTCCCGCTGCGCCTGGAGGAGATTGGCCGGCAACCGTTCGCTGCGATATCCGTCGTAGAACGACAGCGCGGTGCTCAAAGCGGGGACCGGTATGCCTTTCTTGGCGGCAGCCGCAACGGTATTGCGCCAGGAACGATGCGACCCGTTAAGCGCTTTGCGGAAGAACGGATCCAACATCAGGTTTGATAGCTTGGCGCTGCGGTCGAAGGCCTCTTTGATTTTGCCCAGGAACACGCTCCGGATGATGCAACCGCCCCGCCACATCAATGCAATGCCGCCGAAGTTCAGGTTCCATTTGTACTGTTGGGCCGTGGCGCGCATCAACATGTAACCTTGCGCATACGATATAATCTTAGACGCGTAGAGCGCCCGGCGAATCTCCTCAATGATCTTGGCCCGATCCCCTTTGATGGTCGGGGTCGGCCCGCGCAGTTTTTTCGACGCAACCACCCGTTCTTCTTTGAAAGCTGAAATCATGCGGGCGTAAACCGCCTCGGCAATCAGCGTGATCGGGATGCCCAGTTCCTGCGAGGAGATCACCGTCCATTTGCCGGTTCCTTTCTGGCCGGCGGTATCCAGGATTTTATCCACCAGCGGCTGACCATCGGTATCTTTGAAGGCCAGGATGTCCCGCGTGATTTCAATCAGGTAAGAGTTAAGCTCCCCTTGCTGCCACTCGGCAAAAACCTTGTGCATTTCATCGGCGCTCATCCCCAGGCCGGTTTTCATCAGGTTGTAAGCCTCGCAGATAAGCTGCATGTCGCCGTACTCGATGCCGTTGTGCACCATCTTCACAAAATGGCCGGCTCCGTTTTCGCCCACCCAATCACAGCAAGGCGTGCCGTCTTCGACTTTCGCGGCAATCTTCTGGAAGATATCCTTCACATGAGGCCAGGCCGCGGGCGACCCGCCCGGCATGATGCTCGGACCGTGGCGCGCGCCCTCTTCGCCGCCCGAAACGCCCGTGCCGATATACAGCAGCCCTTTGGACTCGACGTACTTCGTGCGGCGCATCGTGTCCTCGAACAGCGAATTGCCGCCGTCAATGATGATGTCGCCCGCTTCCAGGTGGGGCAGTAGGTGCTCGATGAATTCGTCCACCGGTTGCCCGGCCTTGACCATCAGCATGACCCGCCGCGGCCGCTTCAGCAGGGCTGTCATCTCTTCGATGCTATGGGCCCCAATGACGTTGGTCCCTTTGGCCTCTTTGTTCACGAATTCATCCACCTTTGAGACCGTTCGGTTAAACGCGACCACGGTAAAACCGTGATCGTTCATGTTCAAAATCAAATTCTGGCCCATTACCGCCAGCCCGATCACCGCAATGTCAGCCTTCGGTTCCATAAATATCCTGTTCGTTCAAACCGCGCCGACACATTACAGCCTCCAAACACGGGCGCGAGTAGAATCTATGTGACCACCTGCTCCAAAATCATTCCGGATTGGCCATTTTCACCGCAAAAAACGAAAAGGCAGGATTTTGCTCCGGCCCTTCCGACACACTCTGCCAATGAGAAACTTATTCTTTTTCGGGGCCAGCCTTCTTCACCAACCTCTAAGAGCGAGTTTGGAAAATGGCGACGGAGCGCGAGCGGTCCCCGCTCGCAGCGGCCGGAATGGTACCTGGGCGAAAACCGCGACGTCGTCATGGGGCACTCCCGGCTCAACTTCAACATTTCCAAACACGCTCTAACCGTGGGTTCCGCTGTGGGAATACCGCCGCGCTCCCGTTCAGTGAAGCGTGGAGCGCCAAGGTTAGGCCCATGAATCATTCAATTCGATCTTGTGTGCAATTTCTCGCACTCCGATGGAATAAGGCCGGTGGGGGGCAAGCCAGCAACAGCCCGAGCAAGACAAATCCAACGAATGTGAGCGGGATCCAGAAGACCCAGTAGTGGAATCCGCCAAACAAATACATTTGAAGCGCGTTCACGCCGTCCGCAAGCACGACCACCAAGGCGATCGCAATGCCCGCCCACCGCTCACCACGTCGGAGCGGGCCATGGATCAGGAAGAGGGCTGCGATGCCGCTGGCCATTAGCGCGCTACCGAGCGCGTGGAGCAGGCACATGAGCAACCGTGCAACCGCTGGAGGGAGCGAATCCACGGGCTGCCCTAGCGGCTGTGACCATAGGTCGGGCGGCGAGGCCAGCAACAAGTCGCCAACGCCTCCCAACACCATCAACCCTGCCCCGCCATTCAACAGCACGGTCGAAACCCGTCTTCTGATTACACTGGCACGCTCAGGCGGCGGTTGCATGGAATCCACGGCGAACTGGCCTAAAGAACGCTACCGCCCTCACCCCCGATACTCGCGGTCGCCCACACGTCGCAGTCCAGAGGGTCTTCGGGGTTCCATTCCAGGAACTCAGGTGTGTCAAAATCCAAACCACTGACCTTGAGCTCTTGATTCATGGTTAATGACTTACAGTCACCCAGCTCGCTTAAAACAGAAAGGGCCGGATTTTCATCCGGCCTTTTCCGACACACTCTACAAAAGAGAACTAAAATTTTTTTTGGGGCCCGCCAAGGACCACCGTTAACACGATTAAACTGTATCCCAAGCCTGTTTATCTTCCAGTCACCAGTTCTGGGGACACCCCATTGATATCGATAAAACCGCCATTGTCTTCTCCTGTACTGCCGCACCGGTTGTGAATTCTATTGAAAGGGTTATTGTAGCCTTTGCCGAAAAGGAGTTGTGGGTTCGGCAAAAACAAAACCAAGAAAGGAGCAACATGCAAACGACAATGAATCGGATTCACGATCCGGCCAAGGCAAAGGCTTATTTCGAAGATAAGCTTTCTTTCACCACCGGGCCGGTCGAGTTGGAACGCTGGATCAAAACCGGCGAAGACAACCTTGTGGTTGTCGATGTGCGGGAATCGCAGGACTTCGCTAAGGGCCACGTGCCTGGAGCGATTAATATTCCAAAGGAAAAATGGGGCAATCCGCAAGGACTCGCCCGAGACAAGACCAACGTTGTGTATTGCTATACCCAACAGTGCCACCTGGCCGCCAATGCCTGCGTGCAGTTCGCGTCGGCAGGGTATCCGGTGATGGAATTGGACGGCGGCTTCGAAGCCTGGAAGGAAGCTGAGCTGGACATCGAGCAGGAATCAGCGCCACGGTTCAAAGGCAACGCGGAACCGACTGGCAGCCGCCGCTAAGCACGCTGGATTGAAGCGCTATCAATCCCGTTTCGCGGCCAACACTTCATTCCAGCCGCGAAACGTACGCGCAAAAAGCGCGATCGCCCGGAACGTGCGGGCCTGGGCCCGGCGCGCCGGCGGCAACGCCGGTTCCAACGCCGCCACGAGGCGGTCAACCTCGGTCACCGTGGGCCATAACCTGCGGTAGAGTTTTTCATCGGCCTGTTCGCGCGCCGCGAGCAGGCCGAACGTCGTCGCCATCAGGCTCGACAGAAGCGCTTCTTCGAACGGCAAAGCTTGGCCTGCCGGCGCTCCTTCCACCCAGCCCGGCATCAGGGAAGGCTCGACAAATGTGCGGCGCCAATCGGCATACATCACTGACATCTCCGGCCCAAGCCCCGGCACAGCCTCCAAAAAGGTAATCGTCCAGGCGTTGGCATAGCCCGTCCGTCCGGTGCTGCTCTCGCCTGTTGAAGGCCGGAAATCATCCCGCACCAGCTTCGTGCCTTCCAGGCACATGTGTTCCCGAGCCCAGTTCAGCAGTTTCCCACCGGCAGAGCCATAGCTGGTCGCAAAGTCTCGGTCGTGCAACGCCAGCGACAAAGCAATTACCGAGTTGCACTGCACGAAAACCTGATCGGGCTCGCAACAGACCGGGTGCGGCGCGCTGATTTGCGCAAACAAGTCCCGCGACAGAGCATGGAAGCGTTCGTCGAAGCGCGTTTCCCCGAAGCGGTCGTGCGCCAACGCGTACATCAGATTGAGATGCCCCCGATACATCGCGTTTTGAGCCGAGAGACCATCTCCGACGTACCCGCGCGCCTTCCAGTATGCAAAGGCCGCAGGCCTTTCCATTTTCTCCACCAGCCGCGTGAAGATATCGCGGCCTTCGTCATGCAACGCGGGTTCGCCTGCAACGACCGAGCAGAGGCTGTACGCCAGGAACGCAATTTGGTAACGATAACCGCCGTCGGGTGAGTTGTCGGCCGAGCTCAGCACACTGAATTCGTCAAGCGGCGCGGCGGCGATAGATCTTGCGCGCCCTAAAACCAGAGTTTCATCCGGCGAGAGCGCCAGGCTGAACGTGGGCGTCGTCAGGGTCAAAACGAGCCAGAAGACTCTTTGCAATGAATCAGTGCGCAGGCTCATCCCACCGCAAGCTGACACGCTCGAAACGAGCGTCAAGCGGTAACTGTTTGGATCGGTTTGGTTGGACTTCCAGGATTGTCGCGATATGCTCCGCCGCCATGAAACAGAAAGCGTATGCTCGCGCCGGCGTGGACATCGACCTGGGCAACCGGGTAAAAGCCACTCTTCCGAGACTCCTGGCGGCGACGCATCGTCCCGAAGTGCTGGGAAAAGTTGGGGGATTTGGCGGGCTTTTCGCGCTCGATCGGCGACGTTACCGTCAGCCGGTGCTGGTCTCGAGCGTGGATGGCGTGGGCACCAAACTGAAGCTGGCGTTTGCGTTGGACCAACACGACACCATCGGTCAGGATCTGGTGAATCACTGCGTCAATGATATCGCGGTGCTGGGGGCGGAACCTTTGTTTTTCCTGGATTATCTGGGCACGGGCAAGTTGCAACCACATGTCTTCACGGAAATCATCAGGGGTTTTGCCAAAGCCTGTGCGGAAAACTATTGCGCGTTGATTGGCGGCGAAACGGCGCAGATGCCGGGGTTTTATCAACCCGGCGAGTACGATGTCAGCGGCACCATCGTCGGTGTGGTCGAAAAATCCAGGATGCTCGATGGCAAGTCCGTGCGCCCCGGAGACGTTGTTCTCGGGTTAGCTTCGAGCGGACTTCACACCAACGGCTACTCCCTCGCAAGGAAGGTTTTCTTCGAGCAACTGAAGCTGAAACCGACGAGTCGCGTGCCGGAGCTGGGTGGCAACAGCATTGGTGAGGAATTACTCAAAGTGCACCTAAGCTATGGCCCGCTCGTTCAGAAACTGATCAAGCGATTCAATGCCCGCGGGAATAATCATGACGCTGGAATCAGGGCACTGGCCCACATTACCGGCGGCGGGTTTGTGGACAATATTCCGCGCGTCCTGCCGCGAACGTGTGACGTGACTATCCGCAAGGGGTCATGGCCGGTCCTGCCGATCTTCCAATTGCTCCAACACCACGGGCGGATCCCGGAATCAGAGCTTTACCAGGTTTTCAACATGGGTATCGGGATGACCATTATTGTTCCTGCTCAAAAAGCAACCGGCATCCTCAAATTCATCCGGGCGCAAGGCCACAAAGCCTGGGCAATCGGCGAGGTCGCCCCGGGTAGAGGCAAAGTGCGGGTGATCTGACCGGCCCCTCTATTTCTTATTCGCGTTGTTGGTCGCGGCTTCAGCCGCCATTCGCGCGGCGTCTTCCGGCTTAATGACTTCAATCTTCGCGCCTTTCTTCAGCTCTTCGGCCGAGGGTACTTTGATGATGTCGCTGGTAAGCGGCTGCGGCGCCGCCGGCGCGGCCGGGGGCGCGTCAATGCTCAGCAATTCAACCTCGAAGATCAGCGTCGAGCCGGGCTCAATTCCCTGCGAGCCCATATCACCGTAGGCCAGCGCTGACGGAATGTAGAGCTCCCATTTGGAACCGACCTTCATGTGTTCGACGGCTGCGCTCCAACCGCGAATGACGCCGCGACCAACCATGAATTTGAAGGGCTGACCGTGTTTGGCTGAACTGTCGAATTCCTTTCCGTCGATCAGCGTGCCCTTGTAATTAACGCTCACCATATCGCTCGTTTTAGGCACTGGACCGGTTCCGTCGGTGACCACTTTGTATTGCATTTCCACTTTGTTGGTCTCCGAGAGCTCCACTTCAAGAGTTTTAACACCCGGCTTGGTCTTGTTTTGAGCCAGGAACTTCTCGCCTTCTTCCTTGTTCTTCGCGGCCTGTTTCAGGCGCATGGCCTGCTGATATTCTTGAATCGCCTTTTGCCCGTCCATCTGTGTCAGCTTGGTTTCCTTGCCGGCGAGGACGTCTTTCATCGCCTCGAAAACCGTCTCAGCGTCAACATCGAGGTTGCCGCGTTTGATCATGTTGCCGAAGTACATCCCTACGCCATAGCTGGCCTTTTCCCGATCGTCCTTGAAAGAGGCGGCGGCGTTATTCGTCCCCTGTGCCTGCAATGGCAACTGCATCAAGGAAAGTCCCAAACCAACTGCCAAAATCAATTTTCGTCCAATTTTCATAGTTAACTAATCTTTGCTCTTATTCTTAGCGCAGTTCCGTTTACACGAAATAAACCAAATGTCCAGCCGAATATCCACGCCGAAGGCATGGCAGCCCCAATAAGATTGCCCTGAAGGGGCAAAGGCTATCCCATCCCATGGCCACACACCTGATTCGCAAGATTGACCTTCTTTGTGCCAAATCAATCTTGCACCCCCTCATCCAGTCGGCAAGCGCTGCCTGAGGCGTTCAAGATTTGCCGCAATCCGGTCGAGGTATTCGTTTGGACCCTCGGGATAGGGATCGTTCAGAAACCGGTAAAGGCCGCCAAAATCGTTATCAAGCTTCTTGACGACAAAACTCTCCCAAAACAGCGGTGTCTTCTGAATCAGATCGGTGGCGCTGCTAAAGCTGGAAACGAATGTGTTTTTATCTCCGGTGAACTCGGCCGCTTCGGCAAATTCGTCATACAGGACCGGCAATTTATCGACATAATCCTCGGCGGCCATTTGCCCAAGCAAATCGGCGGTCGCCAAAGCGAAGCCGGCCGTTTTCTCCTGCTCGCTTTGGAAAGCAATCGTGGAAACGTTAGCATTGACGCCGGTGCAGCGAATCATGTTTTGGACTGCAACGATCTCCCCCGCCGCGTAACCCTTGTCGGCCAGTAACAGGGCGGCGAAATCCGCGCTGCGCGCCACGTGAGTCACGGTGTACTTTGCGCCGGTTCCTTCGGTATCCTGTCGCTTTTTAAGATATCCGGTATCGTGGAGCAGGATGGCCAGGATGCTCAATTGAAATTGGCGCTCGGTCAGCAACGGCACGGCGTTAACCTGGTGCCGAGCCCTAAGCACGCGAGCGAGGCACAAGGTCCCCTGCAACGTGTGCTCGAAATCATGGTAGCGGGCGTCGACCGCCTGGTAATCACGGTAATTGCCTGTAAAACACTCGATTGCCCAGCCGAATACCCGCCCAACAAATGACCGGTCACCTCCAGGAAAGAGCCGCAAATAAGTCGCCTGAACTTCCGATTCGACGGCGGTGGGATCCTTGGTGGCGACGGGTGGATACATGTTAAACCTGATAGTACGGGCTCGACAGAAATTTGCACGCGATTTCTGGCGTTGTCGCCTGGATCAATCCGCAAAAACCATCTGACCAGGACATAGCACACAGGGGGACAAATCCAGCCGCCGGCTTGCTCCGCCGGCCTTTTTGGAGAATAACTAAAACATGCATCACTCTGTGCATGGGGACCCAACGTTTGTCGCGAATTCTCGCTCGACCTCGGAGGTAGTACGGCGTGTCGCCGGATACCTGCGTCCATACAAACTGCTGGCGGCAGGCACGGTTGGGTTTGCTTTATTGTCACTCGCTTGCGCCCTGGCCTATCCCAAACTCACTCAATACGTCATTGACGATGTCATCAGGCACAAACGGACCGATTTACTTGCGCCGATGATGCTGGCCCTGATTGGCGCATTTTTGTTACGCGACGTGTTCAACGGCTTGCGGATCCTCATCAACAACACGTTTGAACAAAGAGTCATTTACGACATGCGCCGCGAAGTCTATGCCCGGCTTCAGCGGTTGCCGGTGGGCTACTTCGACCAGCGCGCTTCGGGCGACCTCATGACCCGCGTGATTGAAGACGTGAATTCCGTGGAACGGGTTTTGATCGATGGAACGGAACAAGGCACCGTTGCCGTGTTAAGCATCGTCGGCGTTGCGGCCATAATGTTCACCACGAACCCGGTGCTGGCGGCAGTGGCGTTGATCCCGGTGCCGTTGCTGACCGGCGGAGCGCTGTGGTATACGCTTACGGCCCATAGTCGTTATCGCACGCAGCGAGAGGCGGCTAGCGCGATGAACGCCCTGCTGATGGACAATCTTCAGGGCGTTCGCCAAATCAAGGCCTTTGGCCGGGAGACGCACGAAGACCAGCGGTTCGCGGACCGGGCTGATGCCTTGCGGGTGGGCACTTTGGGCATCATGCGGGTCTGGGCTGCCTATTCCCCGGCCATGAGTTTTGCCGGTGCGTTGGGCCTGGCACTGGTGTTGTGGGTCGGCGGTCGACAGGTTTTGCACGACCAGCTGACTCTGGGCCAGCTCGTCGGGTTTATGTTTTACCTCGGGCTTTTCTACGAACCGATTGCCCGCTTACATGGCCTTAACCAAATGATCCAGGCCGCCCGCGCCGCCGGTGAGCGGGTGTTCGATATTCTCGATGCGCCAGCGGAAGCACGGTTTGGTCGACATGCACAAATCACCGGCGGAAAGGAAAACGGCGGCGGAGGCGAAAACGATCGAACGTGGCTGCGTCCACTAATCACGCCGGTGCGCGGCGAGGTGCGTTACGAAAATGTGGGTTTCAGCTACCACA
This sequence comes from uncultured Verrucomicrobiota bacterium, assembly GCA_964623885.1. Lineage (GTDB taxonomy): Bacteria > Verrucomicrobiota > Verrucomicrobiia > Limisphaerales > UBA8199 > CAZUVM01. The sequence continues at coordinate 6,127 of CAZUVM010000242.1, read as the reverse complement.
CCGACCAAGTGGTACTCCGAAACATCTCACTCCATGCGCGTCCCGGAAAAATGCTGGCCCTTGTCGGGCCCACGGGCGCGGGAAAATCAACGCTGGTCAATCTGCTCCCGGCATTCTATGAGGCCAGTTCCGGAAGCATAACTATCGATGGCCAGGACATCAGTTGCGTGACGCTCGAATCCCTGCGTTCTCACATCAGCGTCGTAAGCCAGGAATCTTTCCTGTTCAACGGCACGATTCGCGAGAACATCCTGTTTGGCCGGCTGGATGCATCCGAGGATGAATTGCAGTCCGCCGCGCGCGCCGCGAACTGCCATGAGTTTATTTCCCACTTGCCCAAAGGCTACCAGTCGCGCGTGGGCGAACGTGGAGTCAAGCTCAGTGTGGGCGAAAAACAGCGCGTGAGTATTGCACGGGCGCTGTTAAAGAACGCGCCTATTCTGATCCTTGATGAGGCCACGGCCAGTGTCGATACGGCCACGGAAAAACTCATCCAGGAAGCGCTCGAACGTCTGATGGCCAATCGCACCAGCTTGGTCATTGCCCATCGTTTAAGCACGATTCGCAAAGCGGACGAAATCCTGGTGATGCGCCACGGCCAAATCATCGAGCGTGGCACTCACGATGACCTCCTGGCCGCCGACGGCCTGTACAGCCGCCTGGCCCGTATCCAGGGCGCGGCGTTCATTGAAGAGGGCTTCGAAATGGCCGAAAACTGAACCGGAAAAGCCAGTCGGCAACCTGAAACCTGGAGACTTAACGTCCGTTTTTGATTGGCGGCAGAACTAGCGAATTCCGCAGTCGCGCTTATGCTGAAATAGTGAACGACCTCGGCAAAACACTTGTGCTTCTTGGGCTCATCCTGGTGGCCGTAGGTGCTCTGCTTTGGTCAGGATACGGTCGGGGCTGGCTGGGGCGCCTGCCGGGGGATATTCACTACCACCGAGGCAACTTCTCTTTTTATTTTCCGCTGGTTACCTGTTTGCTCGTGAGCATCTTCCTTACCTTGCTGCTCTGGATATTCCGGCGGTGATCGAATTCTTGCGCCTGGGAGCGCCGGCATACCTGCAGGCCCAGTTATGTATCCTGCGCTTCGTGCGCACTAACCCACATCACGTTTCACCTTTTACGATTCACGCATAACGCAGCACTCTCACGCAATTCAGCTTGCCAACCTCCCTCGCCACTTTAGATTGCCCGCCATGGATCAGACGGACCAACTGACGCAATATTTGCCCGTGTTGATGCTGGGAGTGCTGGCGGTGCTCTTTTCCGCTGGCATGCTAATCGGCTCCGTGATTCTGGGTCAAAAAGGCAAGCGCTCGCCAATCAAAGACACCGCCTATGAGTGCGGCATGCTGCCCGTCGGCCCCGGCCAAACGCGGCTCTCGGTGAAATTCTACCTGGTGGCAATGCTGTTCATTCTGTTCGATATCGAGGTGGTCTTTCTTTATCCCTGGGCCGTGATTTACCGTTCCATGCTCAAAGAAAATGCAGCGCTGATTCTGGGCTCGATGCTCTCGTTCATTGGAATTCTGTTTGTAGGCTACATTTACGCGCTGAAGAAACAGGCGTTCGATTGGAAGAGCTAGACGCCCGTCATCGTTTCTCGGGAGGGATTTATGGTGCCCATTAAATTTGGTACAAGCGGCTGGCGCGGACTTATCGCGCGGGATTTTACCTTCGACAACGTCCGGCTCGCCACTCAAGGAATCGCTGAATACCTGATTGCCCAGCCCGCGCCACGCAAGCCGGCGCCGGTCATCCTGGGCTACGACACGCGCTTTCTTGGCCGCGAGTTCGCGCTGGCCACAGCGGAGGTCCTGGCTTCCAATGGCCTGTCTCCTCTGCTTTGCAACCGTGACACTCCCACGCCAGTCATCGCCCACAATATCCGGGCTCGCAAAGCGCTGGGCGGAATAAACCTGACAGCGAGTCATAACCCCGCCGAATACCAGGGGCTGAAATTCTCGACCAGCAATGGCGCGCCGGCGCCGCCGGAGGTGACGAAACAAATCGAAGCGAACATTGGCCGGCTGCAAGGCGAAAATTGGACCTTCAAGGCCAGCGTGGTCGGCACGTACGAATGCCGCACGTTCGATCCCCAACCAGCCTACTTCAAGCAAATCCGAAAGCTCATTGATTTTTCCACACTCAAGAAGGCCAAACTTAAAGTCGCTGTCGAACTGATGTACGGCACCGGGCGTGGATACCTGGACAAGTTGCTGTTGGACAGCGACGCAAAGGTCACAGTTTTCCACAATGAACTAAACCCGCTGTTTGGCGGGCATCACCCCGAACCGAATGCGGAAGGCATGGCTGAGGTCAGCAAATTTGTCCGCACCGGCAAAGCACAACTTGGGCTGGGCCTTGATGGCGACGCTGATCGATTTGGCATCGTTGACCAGGACGGCACCTGGCTGACGCCCAACCAGGTTCTGGCGCTGGCGCTCTATCACCTGAAGAAGAATCGCGGCTGGACCGGAGCCGTCGTGCGCACCGTTCCAACCAGCCACCAGGTCGATGCCATTGCGGAGTTGCTCGGCGTTAAAGTCCATGAGACGCCGGTTGGGTTTAAATACATCGGTGCCCTGATGGAAACTGAGCCGATCATTGTCGGTGGCGAGGAATCGGGCGGCTTGAGCGTGAAAGGACACGTTCCCGAAAAAGACGGAATCCTGGCCTGCCTTCTGATGGCTGAACTGGTCGCGACGGAACGAAAATCCCTTGGGCGCATTCTGAAAGATCTCGAGCGGCAAACCGGTGAGTTCCATACCGAGCGCATCAACGTCGCAGTTCCACCCGAAGCCAAGGAGCAACTGCTGACCAAACTTCGCTCCGGCCTCAAAACCATCGGCGATTTTCCCGTTCAAAAATTCATAACCACGGACGGCTCAAAATATCTCCTGCCCAATCGCGAATGGGTTGCGTTTCGCGCCAGCGGTACCGAACCGCTAATTCGCTGTTATATCGAAGCTAAATCCGCGAAGAATTTGAAAAAGCTGCGCGACGCTTGCCGCGCCCTGCTCGCCGCTTAGAGAGACAAATAAAGAACGTAAAGGACGATTAGAGATGGAGTGACTCTCCGCGACTCATCAGCTTTCGCGTTTCACGTTTAGGGTCTCACGCATCACATTTCCCACTCCGCATTCCGCACTCCGCACTTTTCCTCGCTCCCCCTTTTTCCGCCCACCCATTCGGGTTTCCACCTACTACAAAGGAATGGAAAACGAAATTATAGGAAGGCGGAGATGAACAAGAAGTATCTGATCCAATGGAAATCCAAGGTGAACGGCCGCGCGGGCAAAGGCACGAAGCTGTTCGATTATGAAGATGGCCAAAGCCTCGTGGAGGAGCTCAATCTGGAATACCCGCAGATCCAGCATGAATTGATTGAAGCGCCTCCCCCCAACGCTAAACCTCCTGAGCCACCCTCCACCGAGCAGGAACTCGCCCCTGAAACTGAATCGGAAGAAGCCAACCCAAATCGCCAGCCCGTCCCCGTTCACTGAGCCCCGAGTCTGGGAGACCTCACGAGCTCACACCAAATCCGCACGTAAGAATAAAACCGAGAGGAAAGAGGTCTTGCTTTCGCGTATTTCATCCGTGCTGCTTAACTCTTTGACTTTCCCAACAGCTCTCTAGCGCCTGCGTCCCCTGTGGTTTAAACTATAGCGTGAATCAAGGTCTGCGGGACTTGTGGGAGAACAAGCCGGGGATAGTGGTCCTGTTGATTGTAGCCATCCTGGTGTTCGTGTACATCGTGGTGGATGCGTGGCGACACAAGCGGCGGCGGAAACGACCCAAAGGAGGGTGGCGACCCTAACGGGAATCGAACCCGTGCTACTGCTATAGCTTTGAAAGCCTTTGCAAACCTTTGGGTTTTCTCGCTTGTTCTTGCAATGTTTTTTGACATTGGGCACACTGAGGCACATTTATTATGGCCTCGCTCTTCAAACGAAATGGTTCTCCCTACTGGTGGATTAAATGTCGCGACTGCCAGCCCGAAAGCCCGACCGTCGGCCAAGTCATTCGCTACTCGACCGGCTACAAAATAGGCGTCGGGCCTGACACCCGCTCTGCCAAGCAACTTCAAGCTGAGAAAACCCTGGCCGAATCCCGGTTCAGCGTTTGCTCCCCGAAAGAATCCTGGGGTGTTTGGGTCCCCGATTACTTGACGGTTTATTGCAAGTCGCCGGCCACCCTCGAACGCTACCGCACCATCTGGCGCAACCTCTCCTGCTTCCTTACTGAAAAGGGAATCCACTTGCCCAGGCAACTCAGCCGCGCTCGCTGCCTGGAATACATGGACTGGCGGTCGCACCCCGACCGCAAGAACGGCAAATATCGTGCTGTGCACAACACCGCCCACCTCGAACTCAAAATCCTCTCGCTGATTATGCGCGAAGCCGTTCGGCGCAACTTCGCCCCCTTCAACACTGTCGCCGAGCTGGGCGTCAAACGCCAGCGGCCTAAGGAGAAACCCGAATTCACGGACTCGGACCTTGACATGATTTGGCAAGCGATACTCAAAGAACCAGCCGAGACGCAACTCTTCTTCCGCAACTCGTTCCTCATCGCACGATATCAAGGTTGTCGACTCAATGAAACTCATCTTGACCCAAGGGCCGATGTTGACATCGCGGAGGATGGAACCTCCGGCATCATTCGATTCCGCATCAAAGGCGGTCGCGAGCATACAACCGCTCTGCACCCAGAGCTCATACCCTTGTTCCAAGAGTTGAAGAAGACCCGCGCCACCGAGACCTACGCCAAACCGCACAACCCCTCCCGCAAATGGTTCGACTTTATGAAACGCAATGGCATCAGGAAGAAGATCCCCGGTGCCTGCTTTCACAGCTTCCGCGTGAGCGCCGTCACTCGACTGGCTCGCGCGAATGTCCCCGAAAGCAAAACGATGCGCTTTATTGGTCATGCCTCACTCACTGTGCACAGGATATATCAGCGACTTCGGGTTGAAGACTTGTCGGAATGTGTGAAGGCACTTTCACCCTCCGCGGATAAACATCCCGCTCGCGAAACTCCGGGTGATCCCTCAACCACTTCCGCACCTGCGAAAGGTAAAAGTAACGCACGTTCTTCAGCCCCATCGCTGACTTTATCGCGCTCATCCGTGCCGAACCCCAAGGCCTGCCAGGTTGTCCCAACATCCTGCGCGCCGTCTCTGCGTTAACTGGATTTTCGTCGCCCATAATGTACTCCTAAAATTTGCCGCCCTGGCCCCTCGCCCGAGGGTCCTGTGAAGTTTTTTCGGCCTGGCTATCAGGTCTGGTTGGATTCACGTAGGGCGGCCGTTGTCCGTGCGAGCTCCCAGACAGCGCGCTCAAGGAGGTAAAAGCGCATTGCTGCCCTGCCCGCGTTTCGGCAACGAAATTCATTTTAGCCCACCGCATTCGGTTGCACTTCCATCGATGCGACCCGCTGTGCTTCTGCTGTGAGATCTTTCTCTCTCTGCGCGGCCTCCAGCGCGATCTCCGGGTTGCGATTAATGCGCCGAACAGTCGCGCAATACCGGATCAGCATGTAGAGAAATTCTAATTGTGGATGTAAAGGCTTCTTCATCTCAGTCCCGCGATGTTTCTATGCACCAGTAACAATTATTGCTAGTGACGCAAGTGTGCAAGAAAAAACTTGCATGGAATGCAATTTTATGTTATTGGTGCATTGAAGCATGAAACCAATACTGAATGGGGAGCCATTCGAGACACTTGTGTGACTTCCCTGCAACCCAACGTTCCCTCGCATGCTATGAAATACCTGCCCCGAGCCCTCAATCAAGCACTCGCCCAGGTACCCATGTCTCAAGCTGACCTGGCTAAACTCTCCTCGGTCAACCAATCCACAATCAGTCGAATTATCGCCAGCAAAACCAAAGCCGACCTCGCGACTTTCGAAGCGCTGCTCAATGCTTTTGAGGACCTGCAGATCAAGACCGACCTGATCGTCGCTTTCCTCCTCGATCAAATCTCCCCGGAGGCTCGCAAACTGGTCTCCATTAATCCCTCAGGGGCAAGACACCGCCGGTTCCAAACGGAGGCGCTCTCCGAGGATGGCAAACAAGCCCTCGCCTACATTCTTGAACTACAGCATCAAGGACAGGCTATTG
>CAZUVM010000241.1:0-26777 GCA_964623885.1 uncultured Verrucomicrobiota bacterium | reverse complement strand
CGGCGCGGCCTTTTCCGATTGAGGCGCCGGGTCGACGTCCGAAAATTTCAGTCCACGCGCGGCCAAGCCGGCAAAGAAGCCTTCGAGATAATCCCGTTGGGCCTCAGTCAAGGGCTCGCCTTTGATGTGCTGCAGTGGAAGGGTTGTGTTCATTAATCCTGGTCTCGATAGCGAATCAGTACACATCCCGTTGGTATCTTTTTTCGGCCTTCATCTGGTTTACGAACTCGGTGGCTTGTTCTGGAGATTGGTTGCTGGCGGTTTCGATCACTCCGTGCAATGCGGCATCCACGTCTTTGGCCATGCGTGAGGCGTCACCGCAAACGTAGAAGTGCGCTCCGTCCTGCAGCCAGGCCCACAGCTCGCCCGCTTCTTCGAGCATCCGGTTCTGAACATAAATCTTGTCAGCCTGGTCGCGGGAAAAAGCGGTGCTGAGTTTGGTCAGGTGGCCGGATTGACGCATCGGTTCGAGTTCCTCGCGATAATAGAAATCGGTCGTGGCGTGTTGCTCACCAAAGAACAACCAATTACGGCCCTTTGCTCCCGCGGCCTGGCGCTCGTGTAAAAAAGCGCGGAATGGGGCTACGCCGGTCCCCGGGCCTACCATGATAATGGGTGTGTCGCCATTGGCCGGCAGGCGGAAGCTGGATGACTTTTGCACAAAGACCGGCACCGGAATCCTGCCCGGAGCGCGGTCAGCCAGAAAAGTCGAGCAGACTCCTTTGCGCGCGCGCCCATGCGCTGCGTGACGCACGATGCCGACGGTTAAATGCACCTGTCCTACGTGAATTTTGGGACTGGAGGAAATGGAATAGAGCCGCGGCGCGAGTGGTTTCAGCAAGCAGACGAACTCCGCAGCGGGGATGGCGAATGAGGGCGTTCCCAACAGCACATCCAGCACTTCACGGCCCCAGAGCCACTGCCGCAGCGCATCTTTGCGGTCGGGTGCAAGGAGCAAGCGTAAGTCTGAATTCTGAGCCGCAGCCCGCTGAAGCAATTCCGTTCCGGGCTTGGTGATGTCGTAGCAATCCGTCAAAGCCTTGCGCAACGGGACCTCGTCTCCGCGAGGATTCGGCACCGCCTCTTCGCCGTCGCAATGCAATGCCTGCAGCAATTCATCGACGAGCGACGGGCAATTAGCCGGGCATATGCCCAGCGCATCGCCTACCTCGTAAACCAGGCCGGATCTCTCGAGCGAAATCTCGAAATGCCTGACCTCTTTCCCCGAACCTTCGGCCGTGAGCCTTCGATTCGTCAACAGAACTGCAGGAAATGGATTTGTTCGGGAAAATCCCTGCTCGGCGGGTTCCGGAACGGCCGTTTGGGGCGTGCCAGACTGCTGACTGGCGCTTGCGCCAAAGGCTGAGAGGACACCCTCGAGCCACGTCTGGGCCGGGCCAGCGTAGTCCAGGTCACAATCCGTGCGCGGGTGAAGTCGTTTGGCGCCGAGCTGCTCGAGCCGTTCATCAACCTTTTTGCCGGCAGCGCAGAAATTTTCGTAATGAGTGTCGCCCAGCGCGAGCACGGAATACTCGACATGCGCCAGTGTTTTCGCAGCGTCGGTTTGAAGCCAATCCCAGAAGCCCTGTGCGTTGTCGGGCATGTCACCGTCGCCGTAGGTGCTGGTAATGATTAGAAGGCGTGTCTCTGAGGACCATTCTAATTTTGTCGCGTCGTTGGCTTCCATCACTCGAGCCAAAAATCCACGACCGGTGGCGGCGGAGGCGGCACGCCTGGCCAATCCCTCGGCGGTGCCGGTCTGACTGCCAAACAGAATGAGCAAAGGCTTTGCGGGCGCGGAGGACTCGGCAGTTTGGGACTCGTGTTGTGCGAACAGGCCCGCCAGAAAACCGTTCAGCCACAGCCGCTGCGCGGCAGTGAACGGAGCGTTCTCGGGAAGAAAAGGCACTTTCACCATAGCGTCATCTCCGGATCAGCAGCACCAACAGCAGGGCAATGACCGCCCCGAGCAGAATAAAAAAGCCCGTTTTGTAAAATCGAAGCGGGTCGCGCTCCAGCAGTGGAACATCCTCTGAGTAAAAAGGGGAAACTTGCTCGGGATGCTCCAGGTCGAACAACATTTCCGAGTAGTTCTGGTATCGACGTTCGGGATGAGGCGAAAGAGCGCGGAGCAACACCGCTTCGAGCCAGGGCGGCAAGTTGGGATTGAGTGCGGTAGGCCGCTTGGCGGAGTGGAAACGAGGCGTTTGAAAACGCTCGACCTCACCGAACGGAAACGCCCGGGTAAGCGCCTCGAACAACGTAACGCCAAGAGAAAAGATCTCCGTGCGCTCGGAGATGGGTGTGCCGTGAAAACGCTCCGGCGCCAAATAACTGGCGGTGCCCGCGCGTGAGTTCAGCGAAAAAACATCGGTCACACTCCCGAAGTCAATGAGTTTGAAGGAAACGCTGTCGAATTCCGAAACAACGAGGATATTCTCGGGTTTTAGATCGCCGTGCACCAAATCGAACCCGAGCAGGTATTGAGTGGCGGCCAGAAGGAATTTGCCCAGTGCAACAGTTTCGTCCGCGGATAGTCGGCGCGAGCGCAGCAGCATTTTGAGGCTCGGCGCTTCCATGAACTCCATCGCGTAATAGCGCCGCGTGGCTCCCTCTGGCACAAACGCGCGCGGGAAGAAGCGCGCGTCCTGCAACCGCGTCGCGTTCCAGATCTCTTTGATGAAAAGGTTGGCCACCTCTTCGTTTTCTCTCGCCTCAACCGGTGCAAATTTAAGGGTGAATCGCTGGCCCTCGCGCGTCGCCAACCACACGCGGTCATTGTTCTGAAAGTGGCGGACCAAAGTGAAACCGTCGATGCACTCGCCTTTGTGCAATCGGCCCGGGATTTCCAGCGACAGCGCCTTTTCGGCTCGCAGCCTGCCGGTGGACTTAATATCGAGCACAATCGCGCTCAGGTCGTCGCTGGTCTCCGGAGTCACGTGCTCCTTCGCCTCGGAGACAATCGATCGGGCCACGCTGCGAGCGCTTAATTTGCTGGCAAGGCAGCTTTCATCGAGCACGTTGTAAACCCCGTCAGAACAAAGAAAGGCCACGTCACCATCTTTCAGTTCGGCCTCGAACCAATGCGGTTCGACCTCTGGCGCCAGGCCAATCGCGCGTTCCAGCACATGCTGGTAACCGTCGGTTCCCCCGACATGATCGCAAGACAACCGCGTCAACGCGCCCGCGCGGGAGAGATAAACCCGAGTGTCCCCGACATTGAGACCATAAAGCTTATCTCCTTCGATCACTGCCACGGATAGAGTTGTGACCAATTCGGGTTCACCGAAACGGGAGAGCGAATCCTGGTGTAAAGCTCGGTTAATGCGTTGCGTGAGCTCGGTCAGGGCTTTCTTTGGGGTCCAGCCCCGCGGACGCGTCGGGTAATTGTTCACCAGCGATTGAACCGCCCTTTCGGCCGCTTCGCGCGCCGCGGCGCTCGAGCCTGTGCCGTCGGCCAGCACCGCGATAACGCTCTCTTCCCATGCCTTCACGGCGAACGAATCGTGGGACGTTGCTCCGGCAGAGTGGGCCAGGCCAAAACTAGTGGACAGCACGTTCATCAGATGCGAGCCTGCGCGACGAGTCCCCAGGTGGTGCGCCAGCGGGTCTTCACCAGTCCCAACCCAACAATGGCGCAGAAGCAAAGCAAAGAGAACACTGCCAGGCCGGCAAGGTAGCTGCCGGTAAGTCCCTTGGAATAACCCAACGAACTGGCCAGGTAGAATCCGCCCACGCCGCCCCCTGCGCCGACCAAACCGGTCATGACGCCAAGATCCTTGCCGAAGCGCTGCGGCAGTAATTGGAACACCGCGCCGTTGGCCATGCCCAGCGCCCCGGAAGCGATGAGGAGCATCGGCACATTCCAGCTCAGATGACGTCCAACTGCCGCCAGGATTAAAGCCAGGCCCGCGGTTGTGTAGCACCGGTACAGTGCGCGAATTCCGCCAATTCGGTCAGCCAACGCGCCGCCAGTTGGGCGCAGCAACGCGCCCGCAGCAGTACAAACCGCCGCCAGGTCGCCGGCGTGGACTGCTGGTAATCCGAACTCGCTTTTGAAATAAAGCACGTAAGAGCTGGCCAGCCCCACAAATCCGCCAAACGAAACCGTGTAGTAAAAGCAGAACCAATGCGCATCTTTTTCCTTAAGCAGCTTGTAGTAATCGGTGAGACGCTTTTTGCGGAATTCCACGGGAGCCTCTTTTGAGAAAATGGCGTAAGCCGCGAGTACAATCACGGCCGGGATGAGCGCCAGACCGAAGACAGTTCGCCACCCGTAAGCGGCCGCGACACGAGGCGCCAACAACGCATCCAGGACCGTTCCGATGTTGCCGGCACCAGCCAGGCCCATGACCAATCCCTGCATGTTCGGCGGATACCACCTGCCGGCCTGAGGCAAAGCCACCGCAAAACTGGCGCCTCCGAACCCCAAAACGAGTCCCAGCAGCAGAGTAGCCTCATAATCCTTCAATCCGGCCAACCAGGCCCACAGCAAACCGGCTATCACTATGAATTGGGCTCCGATTCCGGTCAGCTTTGCTCCGAGGCGGTCTACCGCCAGCCCCAGCACGATGCGTAATACCGCGCCCGAAAGAATGGGCATCGCCACCATCAGCCCTTTTTGCCCCGCTGATAATTTGAGCGCCTCCCCAATCTGCGCTCCCAGCGGACCCAATAGCGTCCAAACCATGAACGAAAAATCGAAGTAAAGGAATGCGGTCACTAAGGTTGGCCAGTGACCGGAGTTTTTGAGGTTTGAGATCTTCATTCGTTTATTGCACTCGATGGACACTGCCCGGTGCAGCGAACGTGCCAGGGGCTTGTCCCGTGCCGTTCATAGTTCTGATGCCAGGTATGAATGCCGTTCATGAATGCGAAAAAACCCCGAACTTTGAACCCGACTGAGGCTTGGAAATCGCTCGACCGGGCCGGCGAAACACCGCTGATTTTCACAGCGCGCATCGGCAGCGCTGGCGGCTTTTTTTCAACGTGAAGCTTTCGCGCCAGCCGCGGCTGAAATCTAGCCCGAATATTTCCCAGGCCGACTGTGGCGCTTGTCGTGGAGCGCAGATTTTCAATCTGCCGTATCGCAGGTTTTCAACCTGCCTGGGCTTCGTCGTAGCTCAGCGCCTTGTGCATGGTCCCTTGCAACTTGCGGGCGCCTGCCGATTACAAATCGGCGATACAGCAGAGTGCAACTCTGCGCTACGCCTTCGGACAACCCGGCGTCTTGCCGCGCCGGTTGCACGTCATCTCTGATCCGGAGGTGTGAAGTTATTCAGGCCAGGTGCCGTTCAAAATGCTGGGCTGTGGGCTCCTTTGCGGTGTGCTGGAATGCTCTCCAATTGCGGCATGAAATAGATCGCTCCGGAACATTGACTTGAGACGCTGCGAGCCGAGGAGACCAGGGGTCGGCAGCAGACCGGTTTCCCGCAAGCTTTGCCGGGCCCAAACGGCTTTGTCCAATCCGGGTTCATTCACGTCCGGACCGGCGAAGAGATGGAGCTCCTCGTGGGATTCGACGCGCTCTTTGCTGAATTGAAATGGACCGCAGAGACTGTTCCGAATCGCAAGCGCACTTGTGTTGAGGTATTCGGGCCGAGCCAGGATTGCCGCCAGCTGATCGCGGTTTTCCGGTCGCTGACAGAATTGGCAAGCCTCGAACAAAGCGGCGATGAGACGCCCGTGTTCTTCGGCCCGGTTCCGTGCAAATTCCGCCGGCACCAACAAAACTTTCTCCGGATGACGCCGAGCGATCGCGGGACTCAGAGCTGCCACCCAGCCAGCGCGCTGGACTACTGCCACCGAATTCCATGGCTCGCCCACGCAGTAACCATCGAGGTGCCCGGCTTTCAGGTTGGCCGTCATCTGCGGCGGCGGGACTACCACGATGTTGACGTCCCGGGTTGGGTCGATTCCGCCGTCTCGCAGCCATTTCTGCAGCAAAAAATTGTGCGAGGAACAGGAAAACGCGACGCCGAAAGTGAGTGCAGCTCCGCTTCGCCTGGAGCGAACGAATTCGCGGAGTGTCGCGATGTCTTGAACGCCGCTCTCCCGAAGTCGGTTGGAAAGCGTGACGCCATTGCCATGCAGGTTCAGGACCAGACCAGTCACGCACGGCATTCGGAACGAACCCATGCCCTGGCTAATCGTCAGGACCATCGCAGCAGGGGCGTGAGCCGCTTCCAGTTCACGCAAAACAATCTTGTCACGGATCGTGGCCCAGCCCACCTCTCGGCTCAAGGCGACCTGCAAACCATGCGCGCCGAACAGATCAAGTTCCTGCGCCACGACTAATGGCGCGCAATCGCACAGGGGTACATACCCTATACGAATCAGGCCGCCCGCCGCCGCGGCCGAGTGCGTATCGCTATCTGCCGAATCTATCACACCAGGATCACAGCGAATGGCTTGCCATTTGCTCCGAGCGAACGCGCGGATATGGCGAAATGAAGTTCAATGGTCTTAGTGCGAACAGAAATGGCAATGCGCCCCTGGATATTCGGCAATTACGGGCCTTTGTGTCCCTGGCACATACGGGCTCGTTCACGAAAACGGCGAGGCAACTGCACCTGTCACAATCGGCAATAAGTCATTCAATCAAGGCCTTGGAAGATGAAGTCCACTGTCGTCTTTTGGACAGAGTGGGCAGATCCTTAATCCTGACCCAGGCAGGCGAACAACTGCTTGCCCATGCCCAGCGAATCCTCGCGGAGATGGACGAGGCGAGGGAACGACTCAAAGAAATTGGGAAATGGGGACACGGTCGTCTGCGGATTGGCGCCAGCCCGACTACGTGTCAATACCTCCTGCCAAAAGTGCTGCGCGAGTTCAAAGAAAGCTTTCCGCAATGTCTTATCCAGATTGAACCCGGGGACACCCAGGCGGCGCTGGAGTTATTGGAAAACCATCGGATCGACGTCGCCCTGGCATTGGAACCGCGGAACGCTTCGCGATTGGACTTTTGCCCGCTATTTAAAGATGAACTTCGGTTCCTGGTCAGCCCGCTGCATCCCTGGGCCAAGTCAGGGCGCGTGGATCGAAGCGAAATCGCGCGGCAGCGGTACATCCTTTATACCAGGCGCAGCTACATGTCTGAAATGATCGATGCCTATTTTCAGCACGAAGCGATTGTACTGCCGGCATCGATCGAGCTGGGCAACATGGAGGCAATTAAAGAGCTGGTTAAGTTGGGGCTCGGCGTGAGCATTCTCGCTCCCTGGGTTGCGCAGAGGGAATTGAACGAAGGTTCTCTTCGCGCGCTGGCGTTGGGGCCGCGCCGGCTCGAAAGGACCTGGGGCATCCTGCTGCGCAAAGGCCAGCCTCTTAGCCTGGCACAGCAAACTTTCATCGGACTTTGCTCGGCTGTCGTGGAGAATCTACGCCTCGCCGCGGCTGCCTGATGCAGTTCATGCGTGCGAGAGCCTCGCGCGAAACCCGGAGGATAAACTCACTTTGTAAAATCGTGGTAACGAATCGGGCCGACGCTTGCACCTAAGCGAGAGCGGCGTATAGTTTCAGCTTGGAAGGGAGATGCATATGGCCGCAAAACCATCTGTCGAGCAAGTTCCTGTGATCCGTTTGTTACGTTGTCAGAAAACGCTGCGCTTTTTCTCGCGGACCGGATGGAGTCATGACGCCCGGCAAGCGGAGGTCTTCGCGGACGAAATCGAGGCGGTCCGCGCCTGTGTGGCGAACCAGCTTGAGGATATCGAGCTCGTCATTCGGGTCGAAGGCAGCCACACCGACTTGTTCTGCACGACTATGCGTTAGCAGCACTGGGTAAGATCCCCATATCGGTTTGGCCATTGACGGACGCGCCCAGAAGGAAGTTTGGCCTGCCCCCACGGAAGGGCTGGCAAGCGAAGTGATCGGTAAATCCGAAATCCGGATTTGGATTTGTTCTGATTTTGGTCTCGGAATTTAATACGGTGGGCTGTTACCCCATACCAGGGCGAGGCCTGAATGCTAAAGTAGGTTCTCCGTTTTTCAGCTTAGGAGAAAACAGAAAAAACTTGCGCAGAAACTCAGCCGGAGTCGCGCGTCAAGAATTTGAGGCCTTTATGATTTTCACGATCAAACCTGGGTTACTGCTCCACTTGCTGGAATCTGTGCCAGGATGCGAATGGGAGAAGCCAAACCAGCCAAGCGCAGTCCGTCTGCAGGCGTCATGCGGGCGCGTGCATGTGAAGGCAAATGGGATAGTGGCTGAGGCCGACGCCCAGGTTTGGGACGATGGCCAATGCCGCGTGCTGGCGGCGCGACTGCTGGAAGTCGTCAAGCGGTTCCAGTTCGAGCCCGGCATCACCGTCAATGTAAACGGAGGATTTCTGCGAATTCGTTCGGCCGCCGTACCCGTGTTGTCGGCTGGAGCATGGACAGCCACGGCGGACAGCGTGCCGGGCGATTTCGCGACGGATTGAACCGTGGGCAACCAAAAGCAAAACACATTATGAACATGACGGAAAACCAGACGACAAATCACCACGAGGAACTTCGCGGCAAGGTGTGCTTCATCACCGGCGGCAGCCGCGGTATTGGACGGGCGATTGTTCTAGCGATGGCGCAAGCCGGCGCGGATGTCGCTTTTACGTACCAGCACTCGAAAGATCGCGCCGAAGCCCTGGCCCTCGAGGTCTCGCAGTTGGGCGTGCATTGCCGCGCTTGCCAGGCGAACGTGGCGTCGCCTGAAGAGATGCGCGACGCGGTTCGCGAGGTGCAGGAAGCGCTTGGGCCGATTGCCATCCTCGTCAACAACGCCGGGATCAACCGCGACAAGTCGTTTCTCAAAATGACCAAAGCCATGTGGGACGAAGTCATGCGCGTCAACCTCGATGGCGTCTTCTACACCACGCAACTGGTCGCCGAAGAAATGGTCGGGACCGGTTGGGGGCGGATCATCAACATCTCTTCGGTCGTCGGCCAGACCGGAAACTTCGGGCAAACCAATTATGCCGCCACCAAGGGAGCGATCATCTCCTTTACCGAGAGTCTCGCCCGAGAACTCGCCCGCAAGGGTGTCACGGTTAACGCCGTCGCCCCGGGGTTCATCGAGACCGAGATGGTCAGCGCCATGCCCGAATCGGCGCTCTCTCAGGTCAAAGCCATGACGCCGATGGGCCGTTTGGGCAAACCCGAAGAAATTGCCGACGCCGTTGTCTTCCTCGCCAGCCCGCGCGCCAGCTACGTTACCGGCCAGGTCCTGGGAGTCAACGGCGGAATCTATATGTAATTTCTTCCGGCGGTCGGAGCGCGGGCAGCCTTGCCCGCGGAAACTTTCGAAGCTTCCTCTTTTCACCGCTGCGCCGCCGGTTGACTCCGCACGAACTCCATCCACGCCTCAAACGATCGGGCGCCGAGCCCGGTCGCTTCCGCCTGGTGACATGCCGCGCGCATGGAAACAGCCCAAAGGTCAAACCATTGCGCCTGCCGCTGCCCGGCGTCGGTTGTCTCCGCCGCCTCGACGGCTTTGCGCATCAAGTCGGCGGTTGCCTTGCCGCTACGTTGCAGCCTTCAGCGGCTCACTCTAGGCCGACGCCAGCTGGCACCCGTCGGCTTAAACAAATCCGAAACTCTTCCCGCAACGCGCGAAGAAACAACCTCAAAACTCAAACGCTGCAAACTCAGAGTAGGCCATTACCCCACTGTAAAATCTTCAGCGACGCGACCATACTCACTTTTGTCCTGGGGAGGATTTCTATGGAGATTTTTTTGCGAAACAAAGTGAACGAAACATATTTTCAGGGAGTCAACGACTGGACGCAGCAGGTTCAAGAAGCTTTCAATTTTCAAATACCGGAGCGGGCGCTCCGGTTCGTGCGCGCGGCGCAACTGGACCCGGCACAAATGGAAATTGTTTTTGCGTTCGGCGAGCCCCGTTACAATGTCGCCGTGCCGATGGACGAACGCTTCGAAATAAAATCTGCGCCTTTCATCGATCACCACCCTTGTCGCGTCCCGTGTCGCGGCTGATAACGTAGCCTGAGGCTGCTTTGAGCCTACCAAGAATCGACGGAATATGATTCCGTGGATTTGTCGGGAAGATGGTCAGAAAAATGGAGCGAGCGAAGGGATTCGAACCCTCGACACTCACGTTGGCAACGTGATGCTCTACCAGGCTGAGCTACGCTCGCTTCCGTGCAGGCTTGGTTACACTAAGGGAACCACGCGCGAATGCAAGGCCGATTTTTACGGATGAGCCGTCCCAATGCCGCGCGTCCAATGTTGAATTTGGATGGCACTAGGAAGGAAATCGCGTGATTGTCTGGTTAAGCCAGGGCATCGAACCGGCGTAACTGCAGTACTGGTTCGTCAGCCGTTCGTGAAGCCGGCAGATCAACTTCGAATTCGGCTACCCAATCGTTGTGTTCTTCGGGATCGACCAACATTTGCTGCACGCGCCAGGTACGCTTGTCCTCGCCTGACAGGACATATGTATGGCGCAGGTTGCGTGCGTTGGGATCCAGACAGATGCATTGATGATCGGCATGATACTTTTCAAGCGCGGACGCAAGCCGTTCGGCGGTCCAGGTCCCGCCGTCCGGATCGGTCGGCTTGCTTAAATACGCAATTGCCTGCTCGAAATCGCGGTTCACTAGGCCGCGCAGAAAGCTGAAAATGCGATTTCGGATCGCTGCCGTGAAGGCCTTGGTGTCGCGCGTGATATCCTGCTGCGCCGCTTCCGCGCCGGGTGGACGGACTTCTTTCGTTTCGGCGCGCTGATACGCCGGGTCGCGCATCTTTTCCCACTCATCCAACAGGCTGGAATCCACCTGACGGATCATCGTGCTGAGGTAGAGCTCCATTTCCCGCACGGCATCAGTTTTGGCGGCATCGGGAACAGTTTGGGCCAGTACCTTGTAAACGCTATTCAGGTGACGGAGGACCAAGCCCTCGGCACGCTGGAGTTCGTAATCATGGATGTAGTCGGAGAACGAGCGAAAGTTCTCGAACATCTCGCGGGCGATGGACTTGGGCCGGATGTTTTCCTGGCCAACCCACGGATGCTTGTCCGCAAAGGCGTTGAAGGTAGAGTAAACGAACTCCCGATTCGGTTTGGGGTGCTCGAGTTTTTCGAGTTCTTCCATTCGTTTGTCGTATTCGATCCCGGCCATTTTCATTTCGGCCATCTTCTCACTTTTAAGCTTGTCGAGTTGTTTGCGCAGGATGAGGTCCGGATCTTCTAGAATGGATTCCACCAATGTGAGCAGAACCAGCGGATAGTCCGGCGCCTGAGGATCGACGAGCGGGATCGTCTCGAGCAGGTAAAGCGAAAGGGTCTGGTCCATCGAGAAATCGTCCTGCAGCTCGACGTTGACGCGCAAGTATGCGCCTTCGTCCGTACGAGGAATGAATTCAATGATTTTGCGATCAACCAGCGAGCGGAAGAGCTGCCACGCACGCTTAGTGTGGTCCCTCTTGGCCTTGGGGGTTTCATGGCAATCACGAATGAGCCGTTGCATGGCGCGGCAGCCGTCGCCTTTACGGCTCAAAACATTGAGCAACATCCCGTGCGAAACCTGAAATCGCGAGGAAAGCCGCTCGGGTTGTGCCGCGATCAGCCGCGCGAAAGTGTTCTTGTCCCAATTTACAAAGTTCTTGTCCGGCGGCTTGCGTTTGACCGCTTTTTTCCCGCCCCGCGCCGCCTTTTCTTCAAGCTTCAGGTTCTCGACGACGTGCTCAGGCGCCTGGGCCACGACCCACCCGCGTTCGTCGAAACCTTTGCGTCCGGCCCGACCGGCGATCTGATGAAAATCGCGCGCGGTGAGAATAGCGGTTTTTTCGCCGTCAAATTTACACAGCTTGGAAAAAAGGACGGTCCGGATCGGCACGTTGATGCCGACACCGAGAGTGTCGGTGCCGCAAATAATCTTAAGCAAACCCTTTTGGGCAAGTTGTTCGACCAGGACCCGGTACTTGGGCAGCAAGCCAGCGTGATGGAGACCAATACCGTGCTTAAGCCAGCGGCGAATGTCTGGCCCGTACGGACTGCTGAACTTAAATCCTTCCAGCGCATGACCCAATTCCGCTTTCTCTTCGCGCGTGCAGACATTGATACTGGTGAAATCCTGCGCGCTTTGCGCGGCTTCGAGCTGCGTAAAATGAACGACATAAACCGGGGCTTTGCCTTGCGCGGCCAGATTCTCGACGGTAGTAGCCAGCGGCAATTCGGACCAGGTAAATTCGAGCGGCACCGGCCGATCTTTCGATGCAACCGTAACTGTCTGGCGCCGGTTCAGCCGCGTAAGCTCCGTTTCGAAGAAGCCGGTGTCCCCTAGCGTTGCCGACATCAAAAGGAAGCGGGCTTGGGGCAAGGTAATAAGCGGGACCTGCCATGCCACGCCGCGTTCCCGGTCGGCATAGTAATGGAACTCATCCATGACCACTTCCTGCACATTGGCCTTTGGCCCTTCCCGCAATGCGATGTTGGCCAGGATCTCGGCCGTGCAACAAAGGATGGGGGCGTCGCGGTTTACGGACGCGTCGCCGGTGCTCAGACCCACATTGTCAGGTCCGAACTCTCGGCAAAGCGCCAGCCATTTCTCATTCACCAAAGCCTTAATCGGACAGGTGTAAACCGAGCGATGGCCCTGGACGAGAGCTTTGAAGTGCAGCGCTGCCGCCACCAGCGATTTGCCGGAGCCGGTAGGTGTGTTGAGGATTACGTTTTTCTCCTCGAACAACTCGAGAATGGCGGCTTCCTGGGCGGGATAAAGCTGCAGCCGCTTATTTTCGGTGTACTCCAGGAACTGGCCAAGCAAGACGTCATTGCCCGGGCGCTCTTCCCGCGGAATCAGATCGTAAAGGGTCATTGCCCGAAGAAGTTTCTTTCAACGGCTCGCGCCTCGTTCCACGGAGCTTCTCGTAGAGGATAGTCTCGGAGATAAACGTCCGCGCGTAAACGCGAGTCGAGAGATGGTGCGCGCTGCAGGATTTGAACCTGCGACCCCTTCCGTGTGAAGGAAGTGCTCTTCCACTGAGCTAAGCGCGCGTTCGCTTTTGAAAGACTGCTGAAAGTGCTTGGGTTTCATAGTCTTTCGCGAAGGCTGCGAAGCCAAACCGTAACCAACTTTTCGTGGCCCGGCAAGTCGAAAAGCAGTCCGATCCGGGATCTCGCAAATGCTTATATATATCTTTACTTTTGCGAATAGCGGGGTAGTATCCGTCTAGAAACCCCGGGAAGATTCTGCTGGGATCATGTCCTTATCGGCCGAAAAGGAAACAACGCTGCTGAAACTCGCGATGGCAAAGCCAGCGGCTGAGCGGCTGGCGTTCCTCAAGTCGGAATGCGAGGAGGATCAGGACCTGTTTCACCGGCTCGAAACCGTTGTGGCTGGTGCGGAATCCGCAGTGTCTGACGCGGAGACCGTGCAGGCTAACGCCGGAACCATGCTCCTGAATTTTTCGGACTTGGAAGGAACCCTCCGCGTCAACCCCGAGGCAGGTCCGCCGACCGTGTTGCTGGACCTCGCCCATGAACCGACCGACTCGACCATTGGGAAATTCATTGGTCGTTATAAGCTCGTTGAAAAACTGGGCGAAGGCGGTTGCGGGTCGGTGTATGTGGCCGAACAGACCGAGCCCGTGCGCCGGCGCGTCGCGCTGAAAGTCATCAAGCTCGGCATGGACACCGAGCAGGTCGTCAGCCGGTTCGAGGCCGAGCGGCAGGCGCTGGCGATGATGGACCACCCGAACATCGCGAAAGCGTTAGATGCCGGCGCGACGGAAACCGGCCGGCCCTACTTCGTGATGGAGCTCGTGCGCGGCATCAAACTCACTGATTATTGCAATCAGGCCAAGCTTTCCATCAAAGGCCGTCTCGATCTCTTCATTCAGGTCTGCAAGGCCATCCAGCACGCCCACCAAAAAGGCATCATCCACCGCGACATCAAGCCATCGAACATTCTTGTCTCTTTGCCCGATGGTGTGCCGGTGCCGAAGGTCATCGATTTCGGCATTGCCAAAGCCACCGCGGATCGGCTGACCGATTCGCCAGTCTACACCCAGTTACACACATTCATGGGCACGCCGGCGTACATGAGCCCGGAACAGGCGGAGATGAGCGGGCTCGATATCGATACGCGCAGCGACATTTACAGCCTGGGGGTGGCGCTTTACGAGCTGCTCACCGATCTGACGCCGTTCGACGCGCATGAACTGGCAAAGTCGGGCATCGATGGCATACGCAAGACAATCCGCGAGCAGGAGGCGCTCCGGCCGAGCGCCAAACTGGCCACACTCGCCGGTGAGGAACTCACGGCCACGGCGAAGCGCCGGTCGCTAGAAGCGTCACGGTTAGTCCATGCGGTCCGAGGCGATCTGGACTGGATCGTGATGAAATGCCTCGAGAAAGACCGAGCGCGCCGCTATGAAACGGCCAACGGCCTGGCCAACGATATCCAGCGGTACTTGAATTGTGAACCGGTGTTGGCCCGCCCGCCCAGCCGCGTCTATGAGTTTCAAAAAACGGTTCGGCGTCATAAGTTCGGCTTTGCCGCTACGGCCGCAATCATCCTGGTCATGGCGGGCGGCATCGCCTTGACCGCCTGGCAGGCCGAGGTTGCGCGCGGAGCGGCGAAACGAGCCCTGTCGCAGCAGGCGCGTGCGGATCAGGTGGCCGGTTTTTTGAAGGACATGCTGAAAACGGTCGGCCCTTCGGTCGCGCGCGGACGTGACACGGCATTGCTCCGCGAAATCCTGACCAACACAACAGCCCGGCTCGATAAGGAATTCAGCGATCGCCCCGACGTGGAAGCCGACCTCCGGTTCACGATCGGTCGCGCCTATCGTGATTTAGAGGAATACCCGGCGGCCATTGCGATGCAGCGGCGAGTGCTGGAACTGCGCCGGAAAGTATTTGGTGATCGCAGTGATGCAGTCGCCGAAACACTCATGGAAATGGCGGTCGACTACGGATATCAAGGCGACTGGGCACACGCCGAGCAGTTGCAACGCGAGGCCCTGTCCATTCGCCGCGAAACGCTCGACCCGAATAGTCCCATCATGGCGGACACGTACAACAACCTCGGGCTCATTCTCCAATACGAGGGCAAACTACGCCAGGCAAGTGACGCGCTCCACACGGCGCTGGCTATAAAGCAAAAGATCCTGAAACCGCCGAATGAAAAACTCGCCGACGCGCAGTTAAACCTGTCGTTATTGGATTACCGACTGGGCGACTATGTCGAAGGCGACCAGCAGGCCCGAATCGCGCTCAAGGCGTACCGAGAGTTGTTCGGCGAAAAGCTGCCCAGCGACAAGATCGGCATGGCGCTGCATAATATGGCCAAAAACCTTCGCGAAGAGGGCAAGCTCGACGAAGCGGAGCGCGCCGTTCGCGACGCAATGGCCGTCTATAACCGGCTTTATCCCGACGGGCACAGCTTCCAGGTCGAGGCGCTCGAAGATCTCGGCCTTACCCTGCAGAAGAAAGGCGATGCTCGCGGTGCTGAGGCCGCCTTCCGGGACGGCATCGCCATGGGCACAAAGGTCCTCGGCAAGGATCACCCGCAAACGCTGCGCCATATGCGTTGCCTGGCAGTCGTGCTGGGCGCCAATCCCGCCGGCGGCGCGGAAGCAGACGAATTGATGCAGCAGGCGATGAAATCAGCGCGCGCGACCCTGGCTAAACAACCCGCGGTCCTGGCCATGTGCCTTCTGGATCAGGCCGACTACCTGATAGAGATAAAAAAGCGGCTCCAGGACGCCGAGCCGGTGTTGCTCGAGGCGTACGGCCTGCTGAATTCCAGTGTGACAGCCTCGGCTCACGTGAAAAAGGTTTGCCACGAATTGGAGGTGCTCTACGGCAAACTCAATCGGCCGGACGATGCTAGAAAATGGGCCGCCAAGGCCGCCGAGTTGGCTGGAGCGTGAGTGCGGTCACTGAAATATGTGACGGGACCCTTACCGCGTTCTAAAAACTAAAGAACTCAAACTCACCGGTAAAGCCTGGCAGCGTGTGGGCGCCCTCAGAAACAGTTGGTATCAAACCTTGAATTTGGTCATTGGCCGCTCGCGACAGCAGCCTTGATCGGCCCAGCGTCCCCGCGAGTTTTTCGGCGCGGAATAACAGGTTGACTTCGTTGCCGGAGAGGCTCTCCTCACCGAGCGATGCGATGCCGCCCGCCATCACCTGACCATAATGAACCACGACCCGGAACCGCGTATCTTCTTTATCCTGGGCCGCTCTGAGCGCTGCCAGCGCGCCAGCTACTCGCGTGACGACGTCGGGTCCTTCGGTCCAATAGGCAAGGAACCCATCGCCGAGGAATTTATTGATCGTGCCCTGGTGCTCACCTATGAGTTTCGTGCAGTTCGCCAGCCACAGACCTGTGGTTCGGTGGACATCATCGGGCGCCATTTTACGGATGAGCTGAGTCGAGCCCTCGATGTCCGCCAACAGGAGCCAACAGGTCATTGTCCGGACCTCAGGGATGGTGGCATCTTTCGCCTGAATCGTGGTTCCCGATTCCTGACGCGACACGGTCCCGGGACGGTGGAAGATGAAAGTAATCCCGGCAACCGTTATTCGATCGCCGTTGAAAAGCCGTTGCGGCTGCGCGACCCTGCGACCATTTACATAAGTGCCGTTGGCGCTGCCCAAATCAATCAGCCAAAATTCGGAGCCCCTTTCTCCCTGCACGAGTGCGTGCTGTCGTGAGGCCTTCGTGTCGGGGAGAACTATATCGCATGTCGCCGCCCGTCCCAGGAAGCAACTCCCTTCGATAACCTTCCGCTCCCCCGTTGGCGATTCAAGCCAGGCCAGTAATTCCTTATCCATGTCAACGTCAGCGTGAAGAGTAACGCAAAATAGAATTACCGGAAACTTGTTTTGGCGAACAGGCGTAGCCTTAAATTCTATCAATCGGGCCAAGTACGGATTGACTTTGTGCCCGTGGTATGATTTAAATGCCTACACTGTCCCGTTAATGCAGCTAATGCCAGGCGTCGTGCTTCGCTTTTATTTGTAAATGAAACAACCAGGGCTTTTGGGGAGGACCTCAGGGTGGAAGGTCCTCATGGCACTCCTCTTTTTCTCCGCGCCTCTTTTTTCACTCGACGCGCGCGCAACCTCGACCGGGGCACAACTCCAGGCGTGGTTCGATCTCGCGAACCAATGGGGGGGTACCGTTCAGGCCAGTAATTCCAAGTATACGGACGGGGACGCCGTGCCCCTGCGGTTTACCGCTTCCTTAACGCCCGGCACCCAGCATACGATCCTGCTGCAGTACGATTTCTCCAGCGGCGGCACGTCCCGGTTTTTAGACACACTGGTGTCTTTCAATGCCACAGTGAAAAGCTCGGCCTTGGATCTCACGTCCGGCATTTCCGGTTTGGGCACTCCATCGACTTGGGCTATCCCGGCGGACACTAACCTTCCTGCTGCCGCTCAAATTGCCGGAGTGTTAACCACTTACAATATCAGTGCGATATCCTTCGGCGCCTACACCCTGGTCAGCGGCGTCAAATCGTTACTGGTCACATTCACGGTGGCCGGAACCGGCTCAAAAGCCACAACTGTGCTGCTCGGCTATGCCGGGCATCTGGCGAAAGAAGCCGCTTGGGGAAGCGGCAACGGCGCTTCCGGATTTCCCGGGGCGTCGCGCAAAGCATATACGAGCCTCGATAATGGGTCGGCCCAAAATGTCTCGGTCAACCCGGGCGCCCTCGTCTCCATGGCCGACCTGGCGGTGACTGGCTCGGCGACTCCCCAGCCGGTCAATCTCGGCGGCACGCTCACGTATCAACTATCTGTGCAAAATCTGGGACCGGACACGGCAACCAACGTCGTACTTCAAGACACACTGCCAGTGGGCGTTTCATTTACGTCTGCCACGACCTCCCAGGGCACGTATTCGGGTTCGTCGGTTTTGAGCTTTTCGCTGGGCACGATTGCCGGCGGCGGTGTGGCGAACATCACAATCGTTGCCTCAGTGGGTAATTCCCGCCTGGGCCCTGCGACCAATACTGCGACTGTTTCCTGCCCCGTTCCGGATCCTAATTCGACCAATAATACCGCGCTGATTGTGAGCACCATTGCTGACCTCACACCGCCCGTAATCACCTGTCCGGCTCCAATCAACAAGCCTTCCGACCCAGGCATTTGCGGCGCGACAGTGACCTTCACGGTCACAGCTACCGATAATAGCGGCTCCGCCGGTGTGGCTTGCGTCCCGCCGTCCGGCTCGGTTTTCCCTGTCGGAATGACAACCGTGCAATGCAAAGCCACCGATCCATCTGGCAACGCCAGCATGTGCTCGTTCACGGTTACGGTGAAGGACACCCAACCGCCAGTGATTACCGCACCCCCGCCGGTGGTGGTGAGCACTGACTCGGGCCAGTGCACTGCAAGCAAAGTACTCTTAGGCACGCCGACCACTTCCGATAATTGTGGCGTGGCGAGCGTCATCAACAACGCGCCGGCTATTTTCCCGAAAGGCGTCACGCTGGTCACGTGGACCGCAACTGATACGTCCGGCAACCAAAACAGCGCCCCTCAGACCGTGACGGTGAATGACACCCAGAAGCCTTCCATCAGCGCTCCTCCCGCCGTCGCAGTGAACACCGATCCCGGCCAATGCAGTGCAAGCAGAGTAGTACTGGGCATACCGCTCACCTCTGATAATTGCGGCGTGGCCAGTGTCGTCAGCAACGCGCCGGCTGTTTTCGCCAAAGGTGTAACCCTGGTGACGTGGACCGTAACTGACACTTCAGGGAATCAAAACACCGCCACTCAAACCGTAACGGTGAGTGACACTGAGAAGCCCTCAATAACCGCACCTCCGGCTGCCGTGGTGAGCACCGATCCGGGTAAGTGCAGCGCAACTCAAGTAGCGCTGGGCACTCCAGTCACTTCCGACAACTGCGGCGTGGCCAGTGTCGTCAACAACGCGCCGGCCGTTTTCCCGAAAGGCGCCACCCTCGTTACCTGGACGGTGACCGATACCTCGGGCAATCAAAACACCGCAACCCAAATGGTCACGGTCAAAGACACGGAAGGGCCGAAAATCAATTCACCCGGCAACATTGTCACGCAGTTCGGCGCTGGCGGCTGCAGCCTCGCCTCGGCGTTTGCGACTCCCACAGCACTGGATAATTGTGACGGCGCGATTCCTGTTATCTGCAATCCCCCTGCGACGGCTCTGCTTCCGCTCGGAACCAACGTGGTGACGTGCACCGCGACCGATTCCGCCGGGAACACGAGCACGTCCACATTCACGGTGACTGTCCTGGATAGCTCGAACCAATCATGGCCTCTGGCTGCGGAAGTGCAGCTCCAGGACCCCGGCAACACCGGGATGCAGTCCGCCACACTGCAGCAGTGCCTGACGATCTTCGCTCAGTCACGGTGGTTTAAATTCAAGGTGCAGCCAGGCAGCCGCGTGGTCGTGACGGTGACTGGCCTGGCGGAAAACTATGACCTGGTGCTCTTCAACGACATTGCAGCGGCTTACCAACAACTCGCCTCGACTGAGGATCTCACGCATCTAAGCGCTTCATTCGCAAGCGACGCTTTTAGTCCTGGTGCGTTTGCCCAGGATGCATTCTCGCCCGGCGCATTTGCCCCGGGGGCTTTCGCTCCAGGTGCGTTTGCGCCCGGCGCCTTTGCTCCGGGGGCGTTTGCACCTGGTGCCTTTGCACCTGGCGCCTTCGCTCCAGGCGCGTTCGCCCCTGATGCCTACGCTCCGGGGGCGTTTGCACCCGGTGCCTTTGCACCCGGTGCCTTTGCTCCGGGCGCTTTCGCACCCGGTGCTTTTGCGCCCGGCGCATTCGCTCCCGGCGCGTTCGCCGGCGCTCAGTTGTCCAGCGTCCTCGCCGTCTCGGCTTTGGATGGCATCGCTAATGAAGGAATTATTGCCGACACCTGGGACAATTCCGGCGAGTTTTACGTACGCGTGAATGGGCGCAACGGGGTTTTCAGCCCGGATAACCCATTCACGCTAACAATTGCTCAGCAGACAGGCGCCTGCGGCAGTATCAGCGCAGTGCCGGTGAATGTCACCGGGCAACCGCTCGCCGCATCGGCTGGTGGATTCAAAACCGTGATCCTTACGGACTTGAACCGCTGGCTTCCTGGCGACGCCGCCGGGCAAGCCGCAGCCTCAGCCAAGCTCCAAACCCTGGCGACTGCGGTTAATGGCGCAGTCGTGGACGTGGGCACCGATCCAATTGTCAGCTTCTTCAACGCACAAGCGGATGCGAACTTCGATTGCCCTTACGCTAAGAACCTTGTCGCCAAATCAATCCACGACATCATCGACCGTTACCGGGCTTTGAACCCGCTCGAATACGTCGTGCTCGTGGGCGGCGACAATGTCATTCCGTTCTTCCGCTATCCCGATGAGGCTTTACTTGGCCCGGAACGCAATTATGTCCCGCCGGTGAAGGACCTTACCCCATCGGAAGCGAGTCTTCGCCTCGATTACGTTTTGAGCCAGGACGCCTATGGCTCCGATTGTGATTTGGATCTTAAAACCACGACGATCCCGTTGCCTGATCTCGCTGTGGGTCGGTTGGCGGAAACTCCCGCCGATGTAGGAACGCTGATCGACGTTTTCCTGAAGAATAACGGAACTCTGAACCCTGCGGCTTCGCTCGTGACGGGGTACGATTTCCTGGCTGATGACGCCCAGGCGGTCGAGGCCGAATTTACGGCGAGCCTCGGCGCCGGCGCTGCCGACCAGTTGATTTCACCGAACACACTGGCTCCTTCCCAATGCTGGACGGCGGACAATTTGCGGGCGCTGCTCTTCGGCAGTCGGCACGACATCATTTTCCTGGCCGGCCACTTTTCCGCCGTGGGTGCGCTCGCCGCCGATTACAGCACCTACATTCTTGCGTCGGAGTTCCAAAACAGCGCCATTAATTTCAGCAACTCGCTCATTTTCAGCGCCGGCTGTCACTCCGGGTACAACGTCGTGGATGCGGACGCCATCCCTTACGTGACGCTCGCACCGGATTGGGTAGAGGCCTGCGCCAGCAAAGGCGCGACTCTCGTCGCCGGCACTGGTTACCAATACGGCGACACCGACTTCATCGAGTACGGCGAGCGGCTGTACCTGAATTTTGCCCAGCAACTCCGGACTGGTCCCGGACCGATTCCTATCGGGAAAGCCTTGCTTAGCGCTAAACGTGCCTACGTCGAGGGGACACCCGCCATGCGACCTATCCACGTGAAAACGTATCTGCAAACGACGTTGTTTGGCCTGCCGATGTCGGCGGTCAATTTCCCCGGGCCGCGGCGAACGCCAACATCTGCCGCTTCAGTGGCGGTGGTGCAGCCCATCGTCCAGGACCCAGGCGCTACGCTGGGCCTGCAATACGCCGATCTTACTATCACCCCCAACCTGACTCCCACGCAGGTCACCTTGACGGACTCCGATCAAGGCAGCAACGTCGTGGCGACGTATTTCAGCGGTGGCGATGGGGTGGTCAATAATCCGGTTGAACCCATCCTGCCGTTGGAGGTTCGGAATGTGGGGGCGAATGGTTTGGTCTTGCGAGGGGTGGGTTTTCGCTCCGGTACTTATTCCGATCTTGCCGGTGTATTGCCTCTAACCGGGGCAGCCGTCACTGAAATTCGAGGCGTGCATGCCGATTTTATCTCGGAGGTTTTCTTCCCCGTTCGCCCATGGAACGTGAACTACTTCGGCGCGCTTTGCGGCTCGGCCAGCCAGAACACACGGCTCATGGCCATCCCGGCGCAGTTTAAATCGGACTCACCAACTTCCGAAACTGGCACTATGCGCGAATTCACGGCGATGGGTTTCCGAATGTTTTATAGCGCTAATATCTCTGCGTACACATATTCGGATGGCACCGCAGAAACACCCGCGACCGCTGCCCCGCCGGCGCTCTCCGGTATCCAGGGCAGGACCAGTCCCGGAGGCGGCATGGTCACGTTTAGCGTGCATGCGGTTGGCGACCCCGCAGCCGGCATGCAGTCGGTCTGGGTCACTTTCACCGCCGTGAGCGGCCCGTACCAGGGCACCTGGCAGTCGATCGACCTTATTCAGGATGCTCAGGACTCAACACTGTGGACCGGCCAACTTCCGCTGAATGGTACGCTTTCACAGGACGTTCGTTTCATGGTCCAGGCCGTTAACGGCGTAGGTACTGTGGCGCTCGATACCCATCTGGGCGCCTATTATTATCCTGATGAATTTGACAGCGGCAGCACGGCTCAACTCTCACCCACTTCTGTCACCATTACCGCCGCCCAAGCCCAGGGCGCTTACGGCACGCAAGCGTCGTTTACTGCTCGTCTGACCGATTCCGGCGGCAATCCGCTGGCCGGCATGCGCATGGTGTTCAAACTGGCAGACCAAGAAATCTGGGCCACCACCGACGCTCACGGTAACGCCAACGCTGTGCTTTCACTGTTGAGCCAGCCCGGTAATTATGACGTAAAAGCCTCCTTCCCGGGCTCGACCGGCCTGGCGCCCTCTTTCGCCACTACTCCGTTCTCGCTGATCCGTCAGACAACCGCACTGAGCATTGCGCCCAAAACGGTTTACGTGAAACCCGGCGTTAATACCGGCATTACCGCAACACTCGTCGACGGCGCGGGGAATTGGATGTTCGAGCGGACCGTGTTCTTTGTGGTTACCGGACCGGCTTCGTACGACACCCCGGTAATCACTGATGCCAACGGCCGCGCTTTCCTTGGGGCGGCGCCTGCCGGAGCGGGTTCTTACACTGTGACCGCGTACTTTGATGGAACGATTCCAGTTCCCGGCGGAACCGTCACCGTTGACGACGGATATTATCAGCCTTCCAGCACTCAGGGAGCGTTGAATGTGGTCACGCTCGTGGTCGATGATCGGCCGCCACAAATCGTCTGCCCGGCTGACATGGTCATTCCTGCCGCGCCCGGCCAGTGTACGGCCATCGCGACTTATGCCCCGATAGTGACGGACGATCACCCAGGCGCCACGTTCGTGTGCACGCCTCCATCCGGTTCGGTTTTCCCTAAAGGAACGAATCAGGTCGTTTGTGTGGCAACTGATCTGGCTGGAAACACGAACGTCTGCACCTTCAAAGTGATTGTGGTGGATACCCAGGCGCCGGTCATGACCGTCACGGTCGGCACGAATTCGACGGTCGGGTGCCCAGGCAACATTTCGGTTCCAGCCGACCCCAGCAAATCCACGGCGATGGTGCCGATCTCGGTTACCGCTACTGACAACTGCCCGGGGTTCGTCAGCGTCTCAGTGAATACGCTTTCCGGTTCAACCTACCCAATCGGCGCGACGCTTATTAATTGCATGGCCATCGACGCTTCCGGCAACGCCAGTAGCTGCAGTTTCACCGTCACGGTGAACGATACTCAGCCGCCGAGGATTTTGCTGCTCACCGCCACGCCCAACGTCCTTTCCCCTCCAAACCACCAGATGGTCCTCGTCACCATTTCGGTCTCGGCCACCGACAACTCCGGCGCTCCGGTGACTTCCTCAATTGTCAATGTTACCAGCAGCGAACCCCAAAATGGACTTGGCGACGGGGACCAGTACCCGGATTGGCAAATCACCGGACCGCTCACTCTGTATCTACGCTCCGAGCGTGCCCAAAACGGTCCCGGCCGCACTTACACGATCACCGTGCAGAGCAAGGATACGTCAGGAAATACCGCCACAGGCACGGTTACTGTTTTTGTCCCGGCGAACAATTCTTAGCAAGGCAAGATATCGCGGGTGGTGCGCTCGGGCGAAGGCTTTAGGCCTCGCTCGCGCCATGGTTTTGCTTGTTCACTTCACGTAATCTCATGTTTCGCTTGTCACTCTGATACCGCGGCTCTAAAGTTGAGCGTGGCCTTGAAGCTCACGACATGATCGAACTCATTCAGTTCCCCTGGAGTCCGTTTTGCATCGTTCAGCGCCGCATCCTGGAATATTCCGGAGCCAGGTTTAAAATCTCCAACATCCCGAACTCGGATCGTTCACTGGTTTGGCGGCTCACCCGCCAGCGGTATTACGGCGTTCCGATCATTAGGGACGGACGATCCGTGATTTTCGAGGTGAGCGAGGAATCCCAAGTCATCGCCAAATACATCGATACCAAATTCGGCTTGGGGCTGTTCCCCTGGGAATGGGAGGGAGTACAATCGATTCTGTGGCGGCACATCGAGGACGCGATCGAAGGCGTTTGCTTCCGCCTCAACGATATCTATTGGCGTGACCTGATGCCGACCGGCGAACAGTTGCCTTTTCTCCGGCACAAGGAACGCAAGTTCGGGCGCGGCTGTCTGAGCCAATGGCGGGCACGCCGTCCGGAACTGCTCGCCGATTTGGAGCAAAAGCTAATCCCGTTTGAGGAAATGCTTTTTTGCAGGCCTTTCCTGATGGCGGAACGTCCGTTATTTGTGGATTTTGACCTTTTTGGCATGTTGGGTAACTTCCTGTATTCAGGGCGATACAAATTACCGTCTAAACACAACCGGCTGAAGGCGTGGCATCGCCGCATGGCCGGCATTCAATTCAAGTCGTTCGCGCGTGAAAAAGAATTACATACTTGATACAAATGTTTTGTTGCACGATCCAAACTCGCTGCTCTGTTTCGAAGACAACACGGTCGTGCTGCCGATCGAAGTCATCGAGGAGATTGATCGGTTCAAACGGGAATCGACCGAGCTGGGACAGAATGCCCGGACCGTGTCGCGGATGCTGGACGGGTTTCGCGGGTCGGGCCACTTAAGCGAGGGCGTGTCGCTGCCCAATAAAGGGCAGTTGCAAATTGCGTTTGCCAAAGTCAATGGAGCGCACAATGGGCACGCCCTGTTCAGCAGCGATTCCACCGACAACCGGATTTTGTCGCTTGCGCTTTCCATCCAGAAATCTCAGCCCAAGAACCAGACCGTCCTGGTCAGCAAAGACATCAACTTGCGCGTAAAGGCAGACGCTTTGGGCCTCATGGCGGAGGATTACGAAAATGACCGCGTGCTCCTCAAAGACCTGTATACCGGCATGATTGAGGTCATGGTTGGCGGCGACAAAATCGCGGCGTTCCGGACCAATGGCGAACTGGAGCTCAACGGCGGCAAACAGTATTTCCCGAACGAATACTGCACGCTCATGGATGAGACCAATCCCAAGCGCACGACGCTGGCAAAGGTCGACGCTACCGGCACGAAGCTGGTGCCGATCGTGGATTGCCGCGAAGGCGTTTGGGGCATCAAACCACGGAATCGGGAGCAGCATTTCGCCTTTGATGCATTGCTTGACGACCAGGTGAAACTGGTAACGCTGATGGGCAAAGCGGGCACCGGCAAGACCCTGCTGGCCATGGCCGCCGGCCTCAAGCGGACCGTTCTGGACCGTGAGTTCCGCCGCCTCGTTGTGGCGCGCCCGACCATCTCCATGGGGAAGGAACTTGGGTTTTTGCCGGGCTCGCTTGAGGAAAAGCTGGCGCCGTGGATGCAGCCGATTCACGACGCGCTGGAAATGCTGAGCGATCTCAACATGGGACACGAGCATCGCCGCAGCGGTGACTTGATGCGGTCGGGCAGCATCGTGGTCGAGGCGTTGAGCTATATCCGCGGACGCAGCATCGCCAATCAATTCATGATCATTGACGAGGCGCAGAACCTCACGCCGCTCGAAGCCAAAACCATCATCACCCGCGTGGGCAACGGCACGAAAATCGTTTTCACCGGCGATCCCTACCAGATCGATAATCCGTACGTTGATTCTTCGTCAAACGGGTTCAATTACGTGGTAAGCCGCTTTCGAACCGAGAAGATTGCAGCGCATATCGAATTGCAAAAGGGCGAACGCTCGGAGCTCGCAGAGCTGGCGGCGAACATTTTGTAGCGTGGGCAGTCCTTACGATTGGGTTTTGTTCGATGCGGACGGGACGCTATTTGACTACGACCGCGCGGAGTCGTTGGCCCTGAAGCAGGCTTTTGCTCGGATCGGCGCGAGGATCGGCCCCGATTGTCTTCCTACCTATCGCCGCATCAACCAGGCCCTTTGGACCGACTTGGAAGCAGGCCGCACAACCCCGGCCATTCTCAAAGTTCGAAGATTCGAGCTCCTGTTAAGCGAATTGGGTATGTCGCATCCAGCTGCCGAGTTCAGCGACATTTACCTGCAAGCCTTGGCCGATTGCTCGGAATTGATCGAAGGCGCGGTGGAAATGCTTCGCGCATTGCCACCCCAGTGCCGCGCGGCCATTATCACCAATGGTTTGACCTCTGTCCAACGCCGCCGCGTTCAGCAATCAGCCATTGCGCCACTTATTGCAGACCTCATCATCTCGGAGGAGATCGGTTGGGCCAAACCCGCCCGCGAGTTTTTCGAAATCACTTTGAGTCGGATAGGCAATCCTGCCAAACATCGCATTCTCGTAGTCGGCGATAGTTGGCAGTCGGACATGCGCGGGGCGGTGGAGTTCGGTTTGGATGCCTGCTGGTTCAATCCGCATAAGGCGCCGCGCCCAACTGAATTGCCTGTGTCCTTTGAAATCTCTTCATTTGGAGAATTGGCCTCCGTTTTAGCTGGTAATAGAACTTGCCAGATCCAACGCATTTGATAGCAAGAAGCTGTTCGATTTAAAAACCACTAAACCATTAACGAATATGAAATCACTTTTGAAAATCGGGCTTTTAACTCTGCTCGCCACCAGTCTGGCGGGCCTGCCTTTGCACCTTCAGGCGCAAAGCACTAATAAGCCGGCAGCCAAAAAGAGCGAAACTGGGGTCAAAGAAGGCAAGAAAGCCCATCCTTTCCACGGCAAGCTTGCGGCGGTTGACAAAATGGCCAAAACGATCGCCGTTGGCA
>CAZUVM010000240.1:0-38456 GCA_964623885.1 uncultured Verrucomicrobiota bacterium | reverse complement strand
ATAGAGCGGTATGCCTACGACGCGTGGGGTCAGCCACAAATCGAGTTGGCCGATACACGCGCGCCGGTGATCAAACGGATCATAACGGAAACCAACGGTCTATTGATTGAATTCTCGGAACGCATTCTGCCCGCCTTGTCGGCTGGTACGAGCTCGGGGGTTTTGGCAAGTTCGTTCGCGGACCTGGCTAGTGGCATAGCCCTACAACAGGGCGGCGCTAACGTGCCGGGCACATTTTTTTATCTAGAGAACCGAGGCGGGTTCAACTTCGGCACTGTCGTGCTCTTCCAACCGGCCATGGCTCTTTCGAATGCCGTCGTGCTTCAGCTTCAGCATGGAATCGTTAATGACGAATGGGTAAATCCCATCGCTGAAACAAACATTTCTTTCCTGTATAATCCTGCGCCGGGAACTACGCTTTACCAGGATTCCACGGTCACCACCACATCTACGGCGGGTCGACCTTTCTCCGATCAGCCATTTCTGTTCCATGGCCAATATTATGATTTCGATGCCGGGCTCATCTACATGCGTGCCCGGTTTTATGATCCCTTCACCGGCCTGTTCCTGCAACCGGACCCTGCGGGTTACGAGCAAAGTGTCAATCCTTATGCTGGTTTCGGGAACAATCCCCAAAGCGGACGCGATCCCTCCGGCGGGTTTTGGCACATTGTCGCAGGCGCAGCGATCGGAGCCGCTATCTCTGCGGGTATCGAAGCTTTCCAAGAGCGGCATCAAGCCTGGACCAGCGGGTACGATCTTAGAAAGATCGGCGCCGCTGCTGCTGAGGGCGCAATTGCGGGTGGCATAGGCGCCGCAACGATGGGAGGATCAATTGCCGTTGGTTCCGCCAGGATCGGCACTGAGCTGCTGGGTTTGGGTTTAGGCTCCGGATTGGCGGGAATGGCCAATCGCGGGATCTTGGGCCAAAATGCGTTCTCAGCCAAAGATATCGTCTCCGACGGTGCGCGCGGAATGTTGGGCGGTGTTCTCTCCGGTGGCGCGATGAAGTTGGCTGGGTCCATTGCCAAGCCGCTGCTCTCGGCTGCCGGCCAAGCCGTGAAATCCAGCGCTCGGGCGATCTCTGGACGCTTCGTGCCGGCCGCAGGCCTGGAGGTGGATGAAATGGCATCGCTGTTCTCGATCAGGTCGTCCGGCAATGCTCCGTCACTGAATCCGCCCGGAACACGGGCGGAGTTACAGCGACTTGCCCAACGGGGCGCCAACCTCCGAGGAGAGTTGGAGGAGTTTCAAAGAGTCGGAGAACAGTTTGGGGACATCAAGGTGGTGGAGAAGTTTTTGAGTAAGATCGAGCCCGGCAAACCGGTGAAGCTGGGTGTCGCGCATTACGAAGGTGGCCGTCGCACCACGATCTACATTAATTCGGAGCTGAACAACCGTCCGGGCCTCGCCAATTTACGATTATTGACGTTGCTGCATGAATTGAGTCATGCCCGCTCCGCCTGGGAGGCAGGCGGGCGGGGGAAACTCGCCGGTTTCCAGGCATTCATTGAGGAATTCGGAGCCCACATGGATGAGTTGGCCCTTGAAGTGCACATCAACGGGGTTAAATCCGCTTACTCCTCCCCGTTGCGGGATGCCTTCGAACGTGGCGGCCGGCGCGGCGTGGCCGATTATCTTTTCGAACAACCGACCTACCGAGCCCAATTCGGCGCCTCGAGTTATGACGAGTTGCTCTCACAACAGGGCTGGGGATTCAACTTCTGAGATGCCCTATCCCTTCGCCAAATCATTTGTAATTGCGGCGGGCGTGCTCGTCGCGACCTTGGCAGCGATGCCAGCTCCGTTGACGACCTTGCAATACCATGTGACCGGCGTCGCCTTGCAGGTGTCACCCGCTGCGTTATCATTGCCAAAGGGCATTGCCGGATCGGTGCTAGTGCAGATTGTCACTGGTGGCGGCACTAACACCAATGGCGCGAGCCTTGCCGACGGCGCTTACGTGCAGGCAACGTTGCGCGGGCCGGCGTTCCCCGCGCGCAAGGTCATCAGCCAGGTGAACACGCCGCTGCTGCTGCCGGCCATTCCTTTGGTGGGCGATTATGAGTTGGACGATATCAAGCTCGTCGACGCGGCCACCGGCGCGACCCGGATGGAAGGATCGCCGAATCGCGTGCCGATTCATATCTTCGACGAAGTGCTGGTTTCCAGCGTGACTTCACGCCCGCTGACTCTGGACGAAATCCAGCAGCGGGGAATCGCCATCGATCAAAACAGTTTTCGCGCCGTCGAGTTTGAGGTGGGGTTCGTGCTGGATGGCAAGACGATTTCGGTCAAAATGCCCGTCGTGGCGCCGGCGTTCACGGCGAGCACCGAAATCATCCCGGCCGCGGAACTACAGGCCCGATTGGCCACGGCCAATCAAATCAACCAGGACTTGTCGACCTCGGTGCAATTGCCAAAAGAACTCGAGACGGCGCGAGTCAACGTCGATATCCAAGGGATCAATTTCCAGCCGGTTGAGGAACAAGATCAAAACCTGGCGCTGCAAATCCCGCCGATCCCCGCGCTAATGGTTGTGCCCGGGCGCATCGGTTTTCTCAACCAGTTCTTCAGCGTTCAAATTTTCACTGAAAACGGTGCGCCAGCGGGTTCAGGTTTAAGCGTGAACCACGTTATGGCCACGTTGCAGTTGCCGCCAGGACCAGACGGCCTCTTGAGCAGCAACTATGATAATCCCGGCGACGACCCGTTGCGGTTCGCGCGCGTTGGACCCAACAAGATCATTCAGCCGACACAACCGGTTGTCCAGCCTGGGCCTGATGGTGTGGTCGGCACTGCCGATGACATCACCCGGCTGCAACCTGGCCAAAGCGGCCAGGGGGAATTCCTGGTGGAAGCACTCCAGGAAGGCTTGCACGTGATGAATGTGGCGCTGACTGCCGACCTAGAAGGACTCCCTGCAGGCGTGGTGAAGGTCACCGGAACTGCCGCCGGTTCCGTCCTTGTTCGCAATCCCAAGTTCTCTATCGCCTTCTCACATCCACGCACCGTCCGAGCAGGCGAGCCTTATGACACATTCGTCACCGTTCTTAATACGGGCAGCACGGTCGCTAACCTGGTCCAGGTAACATTGAACTCGGCCAGCATCAGTGGTGGGGTGCTCCAGAGTGATGAAACAGTCCAACTCGGCAGCTTGCAACCCGGCCAGACGGCGACAGCAAAGTTCCACATCCTCGCTGAGCGTACTGGCGAGGTCACGTTCTCGAATCTCACGACCAGCGACGACAGCGTGGTCGGACGGTTCCGGTTGACCATGGGCATCGACGAGCGTGGCGTCACGCTGTCGCCGGACACGATCGGCATGCCTGATTTTGTCAACGCGCTCCCGCCGGATCTGCTGAGCGCTGCCAACCGTGTCCTCGGCCAGGCAATGAGTGTGAATACCGCCGGACAATTGCCGACCGGAGTGTTGAACGTTCCGCGTTCCATCATCACCACGCGCGTACTGGAACTCGCCGAAGCGGGCCAGCGTTTGATTTATCACGATGCCACCAATCGCGTTCTGGCTGATCTGTTGCTCGATTGGCAAGGCGCCCGCAGCGCGGACCTCGGGTTCGATCAAATCGTCCGCCAAACAGACGCCGGCAGGCAATTCCGCCAGGCGCTAATAGCCGCAGCCGAAGCCGCCGATGCGCTCGACGCTACAGCTCGCCTGGCCGACCGCGCCGCCGACCTGGCCGGTCGCGGCGAACCGTGGCTGCTGGCCGCGACCAGCGACTCTTCCGTTGCGCTATCTTTGTCCGATGGCGTCAGCGTCCTGACGTTGGACCACAGCGACATTTCTCAATCCGCCGGTTACGCGGGAGCCCGCGGTAATCTTGTGGCGGCTTTGCCGGGCACCAACCAGGTGATTGAATGGCGAGTTACAAATGCTTTGGCGCAGGCAGTTCTCTCGGTGCTTCAACTTGGGACCAACGGCACCGGCCAATTGCTCAAATGGACGGTCAGCGGCGTATCCTCCAACGCTTGCTTCCATTATCAGCCGGATTCCGGAAACGGGCTGTTGCAAGTGGACCAAAACTGCGATGGCACCGTTGAAAGTACGCTCCCGGCCGTTCAGCTCGCGGTGACTGAATTGCCGCCTTCGCTGGTATCGGTCATCCAGGATCCCACAGTCAATTCGGGGCGCCCGCTGAAAATCTGCAACGGCGAAGTGCCGGGATTTCCCAACAATTATGCCACGGTGCTGGCGGTTCTGTTCTCGAAACCGATGACTCAGGATCAGGTCAATGTGCCTTCGGCTTACACGCTGGAAAACGGCAACGCCGCCAACGCCGTTCAAATCCAGCAGGGCGGCAGAGTCGCTCTTTTGAACATGCAGCGGCCGGTAGGCGCGATTATTCGACGCACCATGACCGTAGCTGGTGTTACGGATCCGCGAGGCAACGTGCTGACCAGCACTTCACGCGCTGTGGAAAGCGGTCTGCACGCCGGTTGCGCCATTCATGGGCGCGTCGTGCGCGCCGACGGCAGCCCTGCCGCTGGAATCCCAGTGACCCTCACAATGTATGATGAGACCGATAATGGCTTTTCCTGTGACCTCTTCACCGCGCGCATCAGCCAGGTGTTCAGTGACATTAACGGCTACTTCGATTTCGACTTCATCATGTCCGGCATGCCGTATTCAGTGTCTGCTACCGACACCGGTTCTCTGTCACCCCAAGCGGTGCAACTCATTCTGGACTCGATTTCCGACAGCCGGGTCCAGAGCGAAAAGCTGTTGCAACTGGCCAATTCGCCGACCGCCCAGAACACGCTCCTGCAGGCGTTCGGCCTGGGCGCGCTCGTAGACGTCGTTGCCACGGCAGAAGGATTGGACCGCGCATTATTACGCGACCTGGTGCCCGCCGGATCGGCGCGCGAAGGCACAATGGTGCCCGTCGCGTTGCGTTTTCGTGGCCGCGGTGTCGTCACCGGGCAGGTAGTCGGAGCTGATGGAACGACACCAATAGGACATGTGGCAGTCAATCTGTTCCCAGACCCAAGTTCCCGCGAACTCGGCCGCGGCCAATTCAGCGACGGCAACGGCCAATTCACGTTTTATGGCGTGCCGTTGGGCGTGTTTACAATCCAAGCTAATACCGGTTCTGGTTTGTTCCGAACCGTGAGCGGAACGATCGATTCTCCCGGCCAGACCAACGATGTCACCATTGTGCTCAGCGCCGCCGAAGCCCCCGTGCTGACCCAAATGCAAGGAAGGGTGACCGAAGCTGACGGTGTGACCGGTCATTCCGGCGCTCAGGTGTTCATTGGCCGTTACGATCAGTTGGGCAACTACGGTGACGTGGTCGCGCTGGCCACCGCCGACTCGGGCGGCTATTGGACGGCCACCAACGTTCCCGTGGCGTTGTACGATCCGGTCGCGATTTCCTTCGATGGGAAACGCAAAGCCGAGCGGCGTGGCGTTGCCGCTGTGGCAGGTTCCCTAACGACGGTCAACCTTGCTCTCCAGGGCCTTGCGACCGTGAGCGGGTTGGTGCAAACGAGCACTGGTCAGGCCGTCTCCAATGCGCTGGTGGCGGGCGGCGAAGCGCTGGTGCGCAGCGATGCCAACGGCGCTTTCACATTGACTGGTGTCCCGACCGGCCAGCGCACCATTAGCGTGGGGGTCGAACGCACGACGACCAATGGTCCTGCCTCCAATCCGCCGTTTGATTTTCCGAGGTTCGGCAACGCTCCACTGAATGTCCTGCCCGGCATTCAGAATTTCGTCGTCGTCCGGCTCGATCCCGCGGGCGCAATTGTCGGCCGGGTGCTCGATGCCACGGGACAACCTGTTGCTAATGTAACGGTCGCGTTGCCCGAGCAGGGCGGATTCCAATGGGTCGATGCCGATGCGAACGGCAATTACAAATTCGAGAACCTTCCACTCAAACGTTATGACATCAGCGCCCCTGGACCTCCCGTTGAACGGACCGATGTGAGCGGTATTCTCAACACACTGGGCGATCAGAATGCCGGCCAGGATCAACTCCAGGCCGCCATCGGCGAGGCGTTTGCAATTTTCACCGGCGCTTCCGATCCGTTCCTCAACGGCTCCGGTGCGACATATAATCCCTTGGACTGGGGATTCACGTCAGCCACCCTCGCGTTCGACGGCCAAACTGTCGTCGCCGATGTGCGGTTTCTACCTCATTCAACCGTCTCAGGCACAGTCGTGAACGGCCAGGGCGTGCCCATCGGCGCGCGCGTGCGCCTCACGGGCACCGGCCCGCTGCCCAACGGTCAGCCCGCGATCATCGTTCGCGGCGAGCAGAACAGCGATCCGGCGCTCGGCACGTTCTCGTTCGCCACACAGGCCCTGGTTGGTGACTGGGGGCTCCAAGCCGCCTCTCCGTTCTTCCCGACTATCATCAGCGCCAGCGGCAAAACCACCTCGATCGATCCCGATGTCACCAATATTGTCCTCCAGTTCCCGGCGACTCGCGACGTTAATGGGCGCCTCATAGGAACGGTCTTTCTGCCCGACGGATCTCTCACGAGCAGCAACGTGAACGTCAAAATCAGCTTCGGCGATAATTTCGTCATTCGTACTCGCGGTGATGGCACCTACGATACCCAGATCGCCTTGCCTGCCTTGAACGACACCGGTGGACCTGGCAAAGGTTACAGCGTCGAAGCTGATGACCCCGTAAGCGGTCTGCGCGGCATCGCCACCGTCGTCGTCCTGCCCGGCGTGACCAACACTTGCAACGTGCAACTCATCGGCAAAGGAGCCTTGCAGGTTGCCGTCACTCTCGCGAACGGCGCGCCGGCTTCTAATGCGCCGGTCCAAATCCAGGGCGGCAGTTTCCCGTTCGACCAGTTCAGTGGCACGACCGACACGAATGGCCTGCTGTTTTTCGATAATCTATTCGCTGGTCCATATTCCGTGTCCAGTTCTCTCGCCAGCGGTCCCACGACTCTCTTTGGACGGAGCGGCGCAACGGTAACAGCCCGACAAACCAATTCTGTCACCGTGACCTTCGGCCCCACCGCCACCATTGTAGGCACTTTCGTTCAACGCGACTTGCTCACCCCGGTTGCATTTGCGCAGGTCGCCGTAGGCAGCGTCGGTTTCACCACCACGGATACCAACGGCGGCTTCGTCGTCAGCGGGTTGCCTCTCGGCACGTATCGGTTGGTCAGCCAGGACCCGGTCAATGGCATCGGCGCGGTGCTCAATGTGACGCTGAGTTTCGACGGGCAAACCAATCCAGTGTTGCTCGTGGAACAATCGCGTGGCGCGGTTCAAGGCCGGGTTATCAACAGCTACGCCACCGGCACCGTGCCGGGCGCGGAGGTGACGATTTCCTTTAGTGATGGCCTTACGCCGGCGCGCACCGTCACCACGGGGCCGCAGGGCGATTACAGCTTCCCCGGAACCCCCGCTGGGCCGTTCTCACTCCAGGCGCATGATCCAGTCACAGACCTATCCGGGTTCAATTCCGGTGTGCTGCCGGATAACTCGGCCACATTCCAGATTGACGTTCCTTTGGAACCGCGTGCGACACTGGCTGGCCGCGTGTTTCAACCGGACGGCACTAACCCCGCCACTAATGCCACGGTCCTGCTCATCGGCCCGGGACCTGAGCTGG
Organism: uncultured Verrucomicrobiota bacterium; assembly: GCA_964623885.1. Taxonomy (GTDB): domain Bacteria; phylum Verrucomicrobiota; class Verrucomicrobiia; order Limisphaerales; family UBA8199; genus CAZUVM01. The sequence continues at coordinate 30,855 of CAZUVM010000240.1, read as the reverse complement.
CAGCGGATACCGACGGACAGGGCCAGGTCGCGTTCGCGAATTTACCGATTGGCAATTACGTGCTCCGCGCGTTTTCACTTTCGCCGGACCAAACGCGCAGCGCCGTGCAAACCAATCTCTTCATCGGCACGTTCGGGCCAGCGGCGAATTTCAACGTCGCGCTTTCGGGCGTCGGAGCAATTGCAGGGACCGTACGCCTGAGCGATGGCGTCACGCCGGCGTCTGGCGCGACAGTGATGCTCAATTTCGATTCGCTGCTGTTCAGCAGCGACACCGAAGTCGTGCTGGCAGATAGCAACGGGCAGTTCTCGTTCACGAATGTGGCGACCGGCGGCTTCCGATTGTCGGCCGTCTCAGCAGCTCTTGCGGCGAATTTCAACGGCGTCATTACGAACGTCGGCCAAGTCGATGTTGTGGCCCTGGTCCTTGGCGCCAGCGGAAACGTACAGGGCCGGCTCGTGCGGCAGGATGGCGTCACGCCGATGCCGGGTGTTGATGTGCTGCTGAGTTTCGCCTCGCAAAGCGGTTTGCCTGGACGCGTGGTTGCCCGCACTGACAGCAACGGCTTGTTCAGCGCCGCGAACATCACAGTCGGCGCCTTCTCGCTCGAAGCCATTGCCTCCAGCGTCGCCGGTATCGCGCGGTTGGCCTCGGCCCTTACCAGCAATGGCCAGGTGCTGGACCTTGGCACTATCCGACTCGACGAAGATGATCCTTTCGTAGTGACCGTTAATCCGGCGAATACAACCGTCGGAGTGCCCATTACAAACGTAATAGACCTGGTCTTCAATGAAGCGCTGGCCACCAACAGCATCAATACGCAAGGCATCTTCGTCCGCATCACGGGCGATACCAATGAGGTACCGGCCCGACTGGACCTGCTCCCCGATCCAACCAACAACATTCCGAGGCTCGTGCGCCTCACACCTTTGACACCGCTTAAGAGTTTGAAGACGTACGAAGTCGTGGTCGTGGACGGAAACCGGTTGGATCCGCTTGGCAATGTCATCGCGTCCGGGCCGCAGGACCTCGTAGGCCGTCCATTGGTTACGCCTTTTGTCTCACGCTTCACCACCGCCGATAACGATCCGCCGATCCTGCTTTCCTTGTTTCCAACTAACGGCCAGATTCAAATCGATCCGCTCTCGGTCATGCGGCTCTCCTTTAATGAGCCCGTCCAAACGAATGGCGTGGCGATCAATCTTTTCTTAACCAACCGCCCCGTCGCGGGCACTGCCGCGGTCGGTCTGAACGGTTTGGTGCTCACGTTTGCGCCTAACTCCCCACTCGCGATCAACGCCACCTACACGCTCGTGGTGAGCAACGTCTTCGACTTGGCCGGAAATGGCGCCGCCGGCCAGCCGTTTACAGCCACATTCTTTACGTTAGACACAGCCGGGCCGACGATTGCCGATTTCAGTATCGCCGCCGGCAAATCACCGGTCGCCCGCGCGACAATCCCTGTCCAGGTGACGCTGGCAGGCATCGAGCCCAGCGCTAGCGTTCGGTTCACCCAGGACTTCAACCCCATCTCCACCGCCACCAGCCCGCCATTCCGCGCAAACGTCACCTTGCCTGCCACCGGATCTACCACTATTCGGGCAACTCCTACCGACCGCTTTGGGAATGATGGCCCGTTTGCTACTTTGGTAATCAATGTCGTCTCAAATCAGCCGCCCACAATCAGCCTGACCCGCGGCTCGCCAGCCACTGGCGCTCTGACCAACGGACAAGTGTTCACTCTCCTCGTGAGCGCCACCGACGATCTCGCCGTCAGCAACGTGGTTGTGGTTGGTCTTGGCGCATTGCCCTTTGTGACCAATTTCACCAGCGGCTCCGCCCAGATTCTGACCTTTACAGTCCCGGTCACTGCGTTGCCAGGAGATTTGTTTGAGTTCCAGGCGCAGGCTACGGACGCGCTGGGCGTCAATTCTCCCGAGTCTATCCTCGACCTCAACATCGAGGATGTCGTGCCGCCGTCGCTTGCTATCATCAGCCCAAACGACAACGCACTGCTCAATCCGAATCAACCGTTAACTCTGGTGGTCGCTTCCTCCGACAACAATACCAATCACCAATTGCAAGTAATCCTGAGCGGCGGAGTCAACGCGACACAGGCTCTCGCGGTGGCAGCCGCGCCGCGAATCACAGTAACAAATGCATTTGTTTTCCCCCTGAGCGATGCTCCCACAACGGGTGTCACCCTAAATGCCTTCATACAGGCGACCGACTCTTCAGGAAATCTCACCGTCACCAACAGAACTTTCCGGCTCCCCGACACCCGTCCTCCGCAGCTCGCCTCAGCCAATCCCACCAACGGCGTAGCCGGTCTTTCACTTTGGCTCAACACTCTGGCTTACGATTTTGACGAGCCGATGGACCCCACAACCTTTACCCCCAGCCGCGTGGTCCTGACCAACAATGCCGCTGTGCCAACACCGTTTTCGCTGTCCATGGTTAATGGAAACCAGAGGCTTCTGGTTAACCTGTTGCAGCCGCTGGCCCCAGGCGTCATTTATACAAACCTGTTGCTACCCGGATTCGCCGATCTGTCGAGCAACAGTTGGCAAAACGTTGGCGGCAGCAACGTCCCGCCCGAGGGCGTGCCGTTCGTGTTTGGGGCCGCGCGGATTCTCTCGGTGAACCCAACGAGCGGAACCACGGTGACCGCCGGTCAGGACATTCCCGTCGGGGTTACGTACGATCCCACACTAGGCGCCGGATTCTTCCGTTTCCAGATTACCGGCAGCGCACCGATCGATGTCCCTGCCGGAGCGAGCAGCGCATCCACCGTTCTCACCGTCCCATTATTCGTCACTCAAGCAGTCGTCACTATCACGGCCAGCCCCGATATCACTTTTCTCCGACCGGTCACATTAGCGCCTATCATTCTCAACGTTCAACCGGACACTACGCCACCAGTGCTTATTTCTGCAAACCCGACGAACGCTGCGCCTCGCCAGTCGCTTTGGTCTGGTTGGGTGTTCAATTTCGACAAGAAACTCGATCCAACCATGGTCTCGAACAACATCACCGTGACCAGTAGCGCCGGCGCGCCAGTGTCGTTCGCCGTATCTCTCGCCAACACCAATCGAACTGTGCTGGTTGCTCCTGCGTTGCCCCTCCAGCCCGGCATCTTGTACACGAATACGCTGTTACCGGGCATTGCGGATCTTTCTGGCAACCCCTGGCACAACCTTGGCAACACGCCCGTTCCGCTACCAGGAGCTCCCTTCTCATTCACTACCGCTTCCATAATCGATGTTGAGCCGGCCAACGGGTCGACGTTCTTCACCGGCCAGGGAGTGCCGGCCTCGGTATCTTATGAGCCCGGTCTTGGCGCCGGCTTTTTCCGCTTTCAGATTGAGGGTCTGCCACCGTCTGATGTTACCGGGGGCCCGACGAATGCCTCGACTCTGCTTTTTATGCCGAATAGCCCTACTCAGGCTGTGCTCCACATCTTCGCCGGTCCGGATTCAACTCTCAGCCAGGCTTATCAGCTGCCGCCGATTGCTCTCAACATCGTTAACGCGGTCACCAATACCGGCATCGTGTTCGCCGGCACCAACGAAATCGATCTGGTCGAAGGTTCGGTCGCCACGTTGACCCTGTCTGTTACTGGAACAAATTCCCCGCTGACTCTGGTCGACTACGCTCCCGATAAGTTGCCTCCGGCCTTTGTCTCCTTCAAATCCCGTACGTTTGCAAACACAAGTTCCAACGGGTTCGCGACCGTACAGTTGGAATTCAATCCGCTGCATGATGCCGCGGGCTCATACCACTTTACGCTCCACGCCGCGACTGCGGCCGGCCAATCAGACGCATTCGATATTCAAGTTGTCGTGGCGGACAATCCAGCGCTCGCTGAAACGCACTGGAAAGATCCAGTGGATGGCAACTGGAGCGACGCCACTAAATGGTCGAGCGGATTGCCGGCAGCGGGCATCGTCGCCGTCATCGATGCTGTCGGCTCGTACACGGTAAACGTTGACACTGCCGTTACCACCGCCGGTATCGTTTTGAACCAAAGCAACGCAGTGCTGCAGACGACCACGGATGTGAACTTCAACGCGCCGTTTGAACTGCGAGCTGGCCAATTCAACATCTTCAACAGCCCACGGATCACCCTCAATAGCGTGCTGGCGAATCGCGACCGACTGCACTGGATCAGCACGTGCCACGTGTTCAATCTCCAGGGCAGCGGCCGCATCGAAAACCTCGGTCTGTTTGAGGTATTCCAGGACACCGCTTGCAATAATGGTTCGGAATCGTTTATCGAGGTGCCGCTGAACGTCGGCCCGACCGGGAAATTCCAGGTTAGCAGCAATGCGCTGGTCGCCTTTTCAACCCCTGTCACTCTCACTGTTGCCGGGCAACTGGAAATTCAGCCGGGCGGGCGGCTGCGAATGGACGGCGCGCAAGTGCTGAATTTGATGGCCGGCAGCGGTTTTGCCAGCGCGGGCACGCTCCGCCTCGATAACAACGGGACAATCCAACTCAACCAGGACACTACCTTGCCCGGCGACTGGCAGTTGTCCGGCAACGCGACGGTCTCAGGTTTTGGCAGCTTATCAGTACCCGATAGCCATTCAATGCGGGGTACCTTTTCCGTACCTTTGCAGCTCCTGGCCAATTCGGTCGTCAATTTCAATACGTCCGCTATCAATAGCAATCTTACGGTGCTGCCTGGGGCTGTTATGACTGTCAACAACAATACGGTTCTGCAACTCAACTCGACGCTGACCAATTATGGCACGATCAGCTTTGTGAGCGGCTGCAACATCGTTAATTTGCAAGGGCCGGGCCACGCAGAAAACTTCGGATTGTGGAAATACTTCCAGGACACCGCTTGCAATAATGGTTCAGAGTCCTTCATCCAGGTTCCGGTTAATGTGGCAGTCGGCGGAAAGCTCCTGCTCGATACCAACGCCCTGGTCGACATCTCCAGCTCAGTGAATCTCACGGTGGCAGGGGCTTTGGAATTGCGGTCGGGCGCGCGCCTGCGCCTGGACAATTCGCAAACCGTGAACCTGCTGTCCGGCAGTTCGTTCACCGGCCCGGGCACCCTGCGTCTCGATAGCAGTTCTCGCATGATGCTGAACCAGGATACCACGTTACCGGGCGATTTGCAGATGTCGGGCAACGCCGCTGTCATTGGCGTCGGCAATTTGTTGGTTCCGGGAACGCACTCATTTGCGGGGAATTTTTCAGTGCCGCTGGAGCTTTTGCCAGGCGCAGTGGTCAATTTCAACACTTTCTCAGTCAACAGCAATCTGACGGTTGATGCGGGTGGTACTATGACGATTAACACGAGCACAACGATCGGGCTCGACAGCACGTTGACCAACTTCGGCACGCTGCATTGGGTCAGCGGCTGCAATATCTTCAACTTGCAAGGGCCCGGTCGGGTTGAAAACTTTGGGCTCTGGGAAATATTCCAGGACACCGCTTGTTTCAACGGCTCCGAATCGTTCATCCAGGTGCCGGTAGATGTGGCGGCCGGCGGCAAGCTGCTTCTCAGCACCAACGCACAAGTCGATCTCTCGAACCCGATTACGCTTACCGTGGCCGGTCAGCTTGAAATTCAGTCGGGTGTACGCCTGCGCATGGATGGCTCCCAGACGATCACCCTGCTGGCCGGCAGCACCATGACCGGCAGCGGGACGATCCGGCTGGACGGCAGCAGCCGCCTGGTCGTGCCCGGTGATTTGGACTCGACGGTCTCGGTGTTCATGAACAGCGGTGCGGCCCAGTTGATTGTGCCCGGACAATATACGGTTCGAGGCAACAGCAGCCTGCAAGGCCTGGTCAATTCGGCGGCCGTTGAAGTGACCAGCAATGCCACGCTCAGTGCCAGCAGCGCCAGCTTTACCGGCCAGGTCCAGCTCGACGACGGTGCCACTTTGCAGACAACCAGCGGCACACTGAGCTTTGGCAGCAACGTCCTGGTCGCCGCCGGCGCACTCTGGGAGCTGCCGACTTCTACCGCCATTCAACTCACCGGTGTATTGACCAACTTTGGCACGCTGCACTGGGTCAGCGGCTGCGATATTTTCAATCTGACCGGACCGGGACATGTGGAAAACTTTGGGCTCTGGGAAATCTTCGGTGACACGCGTTGCTTCAATGGCTCCGAATCCTTCATCCAGGTGCCGGTGGACGTGCTCGCGGGCAGCCAGTTCCTCATCAGCACCAATGGGCGCGTGGATCTGGCGGGTCCGTCGAGCCTCAGCAGCGCGGGCCAACTGCAAATCCAAACCGGAGGCCAGTTACGCCTGGAAAGCGCGCAGTCGGTCACGCTGCTTTCCGGCAGTGTTGCCACCGGCGCAGGCACGTTGCGCTTCGATTCCAGCACCCGTCTGGATCTGCCTTCGGACGTCACGCTCGGCATCAGCCAGGTGAATTTCTTCGCCAACAGTGGTATTGCCGGCTCGAACCTCCTGACCATTTCTGCCGGTTCGCTTATCCTCTTTGATCATTCTTCGACTTTCTCGGGCTCGGTCACCATCGATGGCGGCCTCACCTTAAACAATTCCTCGGCCACACTGACGATTGCAGGCACTCTGACCCTCGATCAGAGCGGGGTAATTACCAACGCCGGGACCGTTCGTGTGGGTGCATTTGTTAATAACGGCGGAACCATCGTGGGCAACGCGCCAGTGTTGATCGGAGCTGGCCAGGTGGCGCAGATCACGTCGATTCGATTGAGCTATTCTGCTTCTTCAATTCCAAACAGCGCGGTCGCTGGCGCCGGTTCCTGCCAGGTCGTCCTGTCCTGTCGTGGCCCGGTTGGTCAAAGATTTATCATCCAGGGAAGCGCTGATCTCAGGCGTTGGTCTGATGAGTCCGCAGCCTTTACCCAGGCGAGTTCAGGTGAGATCCAAGTGACTATTTCTGCCAACCCGGCTACGGCTCACTTCTATCGGTTGCGTTCCTTTTGAAACGGCAATGTGGCCGTTGGACCCGCAAAACGGCTCCTGATAATTGCGCCGTGATTGGAAGTCGGAAGAATTTTGGATGGAGTATTCACCCCATGCGAAGGTGCATCACCACCGTCTATACTGGGTCTTAGTCCCCTGTGGAATGGGTGTGGAGGGCTGTTTGCCTCCAAAGAAACAGGGGCTGTTGTATGGCACTTTCGCGGGATCTGATTTTGGACCGTCTGCTGCTGGTTTATGCAATGCCGAAGACGGGTTCGGAGACGGTAGAGGCGACTCTGGAGAGTTGCGATCTGCCGCATCGGCTTTTCCGCCTCCATTTTCTTCGTGCTGCGATTGCCGAGCACGTTAAGGATTGCGTGGATGGCGGGCGCACTAGCCAGTCTTGGAAGGATTTGGCCCAACCGCAATTAGAGACGAGTCGAAGATTATCGAGCGCCTTGCGCTGGCGCAAAGTGCTGCGCTCGCTGAGACTCCCGATTCCCAAAGTCGAAATCATCACCGGCGTGCGCGAATTAATTGGCCTGGCCCTTTCTTCGATTTTTCAAAACTACGACTATTTTGCTCCTCAGCTTGAGGATCTGACTCCTGAACTTTGTCGCGAGATCCTGCTGCGGCCAAAAATGTTTGCTGCATTAGATAAATGGTTCGATTGGGAACTGCGCCAGACAGTGGGAATTGACGTGTACCGCACGGCGTTCCCCAAGGACATAGGCTACGCAGTCTTTGAGAACAATTTCGCCCGGGTGTTGGTTTATCGCACGGAGGCGCTCGCAAAATTGCCCCGCATGCTGAACGAATTCCTCGGCTGCGAGGTGGCGGCGGTCGTGCATCGGAATGTTGGGCGTGAAAAGGCGTACGCGCGGCAATATCTCTCCGTGCGTGATAAACTGCGGCTACCGCCGTCATTTGTGGCGGCGCGGTATAATACGAAAATCATGAAGCATTTCTATTCACCGCACGAACGTGCTGTGTTTGGAGCTCAATGGCGTGAATCCTATGCAACAGACCAGGTTAGCGAACTTACGGGAACCCTCGGTCTGCTGTGATCCGGTGGCTGTTTCTGCTGCCGGTTCGACTCTCTGGTGGATGCCTCCAGGCAGTTAGCTGCTGAAAGCCGCCGCCACCCTCGCTATAACATTTGGCAGGATTTGACGACGTTCGAAATGATTAAGATATGATTCGGGACTGAATGGAACGGAATTGCAAATTGAGATCTGTGAGAGTTGTTCCTGCTTCTTATTGCGCAACAAGATTAGGGCAAAGCGAAGGCCACCAAGGAATCGCTCTGCTTCCCTTCGCTCACCTTTGCATGTCCACCTGCTGCGATCACAACGTACTGTTTACCGCCCTGCTTCACCATATAGGTCATCGGCACCGCACACCCAGGTGCCGGAAGGTCGGCTTTCCAGAGTTCCTTGCCCGTTTCAATATCGAAGGCCCTCAGGAATGAGTCGAATGTCCCGGCGATAAAGATCAATCCGCCCGCAGTTACGATCGGCCCGCCTAGACTGATGGACCCAGCCGGAATTGGAGGATGGCTGCCGCCGAAATCCTGCATTGAACCCAAAGGCACCTGCCAACGGATTGTGCCCCTAACCATGTCTACCGCAGTGAGCATGCCCCAAGGTGGAGGGCTGCAAGGCAAGTCTGAGGGGGCCTGGAGGAAGCTGCGAAACAAACCATAAGGCGTTCCCTCCTGAGCAGTGTATTCGCCGGCTTCGCTTCGGCGCCTGGAATCCTCGAACTCCGCGCGTGGCACAAGCCTCACCTTGGCCGCCAGGTTGTTGACGTTGGCCACCAGAAAACTTCGCTCCGGGTCGAATGCGTAACCGCTCCAATTCATGCCGCCGACATTCCCTGGGATAATGAGCGAGCCCCGCAGGCTCGGTGGTGTAAAAATCCCCTCGTTGCGCAGCGGTTGGAGGCGCTGAAGGCAAGCTTGGCGTTCGGTTTCACTCACTGCCCAGGCGAGATCGAGCTGAAGCGTTTGCGGGACCAAGGGAGGTGGCGCAACGGGGAAAGGCTGGGTGGGCGAAGTCACTTCGCCCGGGACATCACTCTGCGGCACGGGGCGTTCTGCCACCGGGAACACCGGCACACCCGTGTCGCGATTGAGAACATAAAGGAAGCCGGTCTTGTTGCCTTGGATGACCACGTCGACTTTGTGCCCGTCGTGTTCAAGGGTCGTCAACAAAGGCGGCGACGCGCAGTCATAGTCCCAAAGGTCATGGTGGACGAGTTGAAAGCCCCACGCCAATTCACCGCTTTGGGCGCGCAAGGCGACAATGGAATCAGCCCATTTGTCGTCACCGGGCCGCAAACCGCCGTAGTAATCTGGACTCGCGCTTCCGGTCGGGACGAAAACTAAATGGCGTGCCGGGTCCACCGCCATAGTTGTCCAGGCATTAGCGGCGCCGGTGTGCCAGGGTTTTCCGCCAGAGCCATTGCGGGCGTTGGGAGGAAGCGGCTCCCAACTCCAACGCAGCGCGCCCGTACGAACATCGAACGCGCGCACAACTCCGCTGGGCATATCCGCCCTGGCGTTGTCATCGATCGCGGAACCGACTACGACCAGGTCATCAACGACCGCAGGCGGCGAAGTCATGTGATATCGACCCGGCCGGTAACGCGCAACCTGCCGGAGACTGACCTGGCCTTTATTCCCGAAATCGGAGCAGGGGAGCCCAGTCGCCGCATCAATGGCGATGAGTCTGGCATCAAGCGTTGCCTCGAAAACTCGGCGCCGGCCAAGCTGGCCCGGCAGATCTGGCTGGGCGTGATCTACGCAGGTGGCGACGCCCCGGTTGATCAAGCCATCACCGAAATCCAGCTTTAGATCGGTCTTCGGGTCATAAGCCCAAAGCTTGGTTCCTCGTTCCGGGTCCAGCGCTATCACGCGGTTAAATGGGGTGGTGAGGTAGAGCCTGCCGTCGACGAATATAGGCGTGGTTTCAAAGCCGCTCCTCTTTGTTCGGCCGTGGCCGTCGGAGATATCGCAAGTGTGATACACCCAGGCAACTTTCAGTTTGGAGACGTTGCTTCGGTTAATCTGAGTAAGCGGCGAATACCGCATCCCGCCCGCGTCACGACCATAACAAGGCCAATCGTCGGGCCGCGCATCAGCCGCATTCTCAGCGGCACCCTGGCATAGACCATAGGTAACCCAAGCCAAGAGGCAAAACGCCAGTGAAAGACGGTTTTGGTTCATCTCTTTAACGTTCGAACAACTCAACACTGCTACTCCGAAGAAACTTTTCTCTGTCAGCAAACTCGTTTGGGTCGGTGTCGGACATATTAGGTGAAATGGCTTGGTGGTCGCTCATTTTATCTTTCTTGCTACATCGTGCAAGTTGAGAAGAAATTGCATGCCATAAATTCCAGCGTGCTTCCCGGAATTACCTTCAGAATTCGGCGGATTTCTTGTAATTTGGATCACCAAATGTCTCAGGAAGGGGCATGAGCGATACGTCTCGACCAAGGATATGTCAGAAATGCGGCGGGGAAATTCCGGCTGAGGCCCCACCGGGGCTTTGTCCCAAGTGCGTGCTGTTGCAAGCTTCCATTGGAACCGAGGCGGGCGAAGGCGGGGATGCTAAGGCGCCGCCGCTCGCACCACAGGAATTGGCTGAAGCATTTCCTCAGCTTGAAATTTTGGAACTGGTTGGTCAAGGCGGGATGGGATTCGTATATAAGGCTCGGCAGCCCAAATTGGAGCGGCTCGTGGCCCTGAAGATTTTGCCGCGATCGCTTGCGTCTGACCCCACCTTTGCCGAGCGGTTTGCGCGCGAAGCCCGGACGCTGGCGCGCCTCAATCATCCCAATATCGTGACCATCCACGATTTCGGCCAGGCTAATGGATTGTTCTATCTGGTGATGGAGTTTGTGGATGGAGTGAACCTGCGCCAGGCGATGAAGGTGGGGCGCTTCACTCCGCAACAAGCGTTGGCGATCGTCCCCAAAATCTGCGATGCGCTGCAGTTTGCGCACAATGAAGGCGTTCTTCACCGCGATATCAAGCCGGAGAACATTCTGCTCGACGCGAAAGGACGCGTTAAAATTGCCGACTTCGGTATCGCAAAACTGATAGCCATAGAAACTCAACTGCTGGTGTCGGTACCTTCCGGCGGAAGAGTAAAGGACCGCGCGCCCAATGCACCCACGCTGACTGAGACCGGCAAAACGCTGGGGACGCCGCATTACATGGCCCCCGAACAACTCGAACATCCTGAGGACGTGGACCAACGCGCGGACATCTATTCCCTGGGTGTTGTGTTTTATGAAATGTTAACCGGTGAGTTGCCGCTCGGCAGATTCGCCCCGCCTTCCGAGAAATCCTCAGTGGATGCGCGTGTGGATGAAGTAGTGCTTCGGGCTTTGGAAAAGGAGCGGCAATATCGACAAAAAAGTGCCGGTGAAGTCAAAACTCAGGTTGAAACGATTACCTCTTCGCCGGGTGCGCCGACTCCCGGTTCAGCCCGCGCTCGAATACCCGCTAACAGATCCGACCGGTTCTGGAAACGATTTGCAGTAACTGTCTTAGGCCTTATCGTTTTGCCATTCGTTCTTGTGGTCATTGGAGTGCTTGTGGTCAGGTTTAGAATTGCCCGGGAAGCAGAAAGGCAGGCACGCCAGGCGGCAAAGGTGGCCATGGACGCGGGAACCGAAGCCGCGGGCAAATTCGTCATCGGGCCTTCGCCGTCCGTTCATTTTCAGCCGCATGGGCCGGAGCAGATGGATTGGGCATTCGATTTGTTTGTGCCGGCAAACAGCATGGCAAGCATTTTGTTTGTTCGCTGGGATAACGATGTGCCGACAATCCTCCCGGGCTTCAGCGCTTACTTCAAAGTGGGCCCGGCCGGAGGCGTTGATGTTCCCTATTGTGTTATTTCATGCGAATGTTCGGCCATGACAAATGCCGCTGCCCACACAGTGCTGGCGCAATTAGGACTTCCGTTGCCTGAAGACAGTCCAGGCACCAACGATGCTCAGTGGAACGTTAATCTCGGGCTTGGCTTTACTTCCAGCCAACGGCTCACAACCCCGGCTTATCACGCGGTCGCAATGATTCTGCCTCAAACCGTGCGCTCGGGCTATCAACGCGCGGTTCGTTTAGTGGACTTTGAAACGCCTGAACAGGGCAAAGGCCACCATTCCCCTTCAAGCATCGAGTTGCGGATTTTGGTCCAACCACTCCACTCCCCGGCGATTAAGACGGTTCCGCACGAGATCGAGCGAACCAATTACATTGCCGGCAGCGGGCTGGCCGGGACAATGGCAAAGGCGCTTCAATCCCTGAAAACACTGCCTATCGAGCCGTGACCGACCCTGGCTGTTTTGATGAACCTGTATCGCATCCCGAGGCCTTTCGGACAACCCGCTGGACGCAGGTGCTCCAGGCGCGCGGCGATTCGGCTCAAGCCAAAGCCGCGTTGAGCGATTTATGCGCTGCTTATTACGCGCCAGTGTTCGGCTTCATCCGCCGCAATACCCCGGATGAAGAAGCTGACAAGGACCTGACCCAGGAGTTTTTCAAGCGCCTCCTTGCCAGGCATGGCATTGAAGGCGTGGAACCTTCGCGCGGCTGTTTCCGCTCCTTCCTGCTCGGGGCGGTGAAGCATTTCCAGGCGGACATACGCAAAAACGACCGTCGGCAAAAACGAGGTGGCGGCCAGGCCTTGCAGCCGCTCGAGCCCGGCACCGACACCTCTCCCGGACTGCAACTGCCCGACCCCGCCGCGCCCAATCCTGAACGCGAGTTTGACCGCAAGTGGGCGCTCACAATGCTGGAGCGCGCCCTCGGGGTTCTCGCCAGGGAACAACAGCTTGCCGGCAAGACCGCACAATTTGAAGCGCTGAAACCGTGGCTCAACGGCGAGATTCAACACATTTCCCAAGCCGAAACCGCGCGCCAACTTGGCCTCAATGAAGGCGCGCTAAAGGTCGCAATCCACCGGTTACGCCGCCGCTTTCGCGAGGTGCTCAAAACCGAGATCGGCCAAACGCTCAGCGACCGGGCGCAGGTGGATGAAGAATTGCGCTATCTGTTGGAGGCGCTGCTTTAAACCCGCCCATCCGGAATCCGATAAAGAACGGGCGTTGCCGAAGTCTACGCGACAATAGGACGCCAACCCCTGAGGGCCAGGTACCAGAAGAGCAGTTCACCGAATGGGTGCCAGCGGCCGAGGGCCAGAAGCGGGAAATAGATGTAAAGCGAATATTCTGCCAGTGAGTTGTGGCTGTCGCTGGCCAATCGAAAAGCCGGTCCGATGCTGAGGAAATAAACGATGAAAGTAATCACGCCCGGAAGCACAAAGCGAACGCCGAGTCGCTTGAGTCTTCTCGCAAATTGGCCCGCTTGCTCGTCAGGTGTTTCATGTGGTTGGGCCATGCGCCGAGAATAAGTGCCACGTTAAACCCTTGCCAAGGTCAATGACCAGTGATTAAAACTCCGGTTGCCCACAATGTGATTCCAGGAGCCGACGATGACCTTCCAAGGGGCATCATTGGCTGTGGCGGTCCCTGCCGCTCTCGGCCTTTTCGCATTTCCCGATGACAACAAATGATTAAAACCCCGTTGGTTCGGCATCGAACCGATCAAGAAATCCGACTCGAGCAGCGGACGCTGCTTGAACCCGCTGACGAGGACATTCGCGCCACGAGCCAGGAAGCCGACAGGTGATGCCGGCGTTCCCGGCAGCCGGACGTGAGCGAAAAACTTGTCAGTGTCTGCCGTATCGCTACGCGCTCAATAGATAGTCTGCAGGTAGGCGGTGGCTATGTCTGGGTGAAGTTTGACGGTCATCTGCACCGCGCCACGATTAGCGGGATTCGGTGAATGCTTACGGGATTGGCAGCGCCTTTTCTTTAACTTTTCGGTGTTGCATTGACGAAACCGCAGAGTCGTTCGATTGTCCATGCGCTGGTTTAGCGATGAAACGTCTGCGCCAGGCATTGGATTATGAGCAGGTCATGGCCTTGCAGTACGAGGACCTTTCCAGCCCGGTTGCAACGATGATCAAAGTGGAACAGCAGCATAGTTTCCTGGCACCCGATACGAAAGCCACAAGATCGGACTCTTGCCCTGAATCGTTTCTGAACCCTGAGCGATGGGTCGAAGAGCATGGCGACGCTTTGTTCGGCTTTGCGGCGCTACGGGTGCGAGATCGCGCCATCGCTCAGGATTTAGTCCAGGAAACGTTCCTCGCCGCTCTTAAGGCGAAAAGCAGCTTCGCAGGTCGCTCCAGCGAACGCGCCTGGCTATTCGGGATTCTGCGAAACAAGCTCACCGATTATTACCGATTGCAGGGCCGTGAGGTTTCATTGGCAGACTTGGAGTCCTCTTTGCCCGAGGAAACGAACGCGTTCGCGGCTGACGGGGTGGGTAAGGACGGGTGGCTGAAAGCGGCCTCGCCCAAAGCCTGGGAAACGCCCGAAGAAGCTGTTGTCAGCAAAGAATTTCAAGAGGTCCTAAAGGGCTGCTTATCGCGCTTACCCAATAAGATCGCCCAGGTGTTTTTGTTGCGCGAAATGGATGGTGCCTCTTCCGATGAAATCTGTAAGGATTTAGGGGTTTCACCGAACAATGTATGGGTAATGCTGCACCGGGCTCGCATGGCCATTAGGCGTTGCCTGGAAGTGCACTGGTTCGACAGCAAAAGAAAAGGCAAATGAGAAGTTTTTGGGCACGCAACATGGACGTCACAGTTCAATTAGACGTCGGGATATGCTGAATTGCCGGCAGGTTACTCGTTTGGTATCGCAGTCGATGGATGCTCGACTCCCGTGGCACCAGCGTTTGGCGGTCCGTGTTCACTTGCTTTACTGTGTTTGGTGTCGCCGTTATGCGGCCCAGATTCAATTCCTGCGCAAAGCTGCAAAGGGGCTGGCGATCGAGGGGCCAGGCACAATACCTGCAAAGCTCTCGGACGAAGCCAAAGAACAAATGCGCCAGCGTCTGCAAGAGGCTCAGAAGAACTCCCCTTCTTCCCCCGGTTAATTTCTGTTGTAAGGATTCTGCTATTCGTTCGACTCCTTGGCGTGTGGCTGCATGGCCCAGGTTTGTTATTGGGCCGGCAACGCACCCAAGAACGTCCGGGTCCGATTGCGTTTTAGCGCAAATCGATCTCCGGCGATTGAGCCAACATAGCAAGAAATATCTGGCAAGGTATGAAACTCAAATCATTGATTAGTTACTTCAGCGGCGTTGGGTTTAGTCTGGCGATGCTCGCCACCACCGCCACAGCCAACGAGCGGGGAGCGATTTACACAATGGACAACGCGATAGGCGCCAATCACGTGCTTGCCTTTCAGCGGGCAGAAAACGGGGAACTGGCCCGAGCCGGCAGTTTCGCAACCGGGGGAGCAGGAACGGGAGCGGGATTGTCGAGCCAGGGAGCGGTATTCCTCAGCCGGGACAACCGCTGGCTGTTTGTCTGCAATGCCGGCAGCAGCGAGGTCTCTGTGCTGGCCGTGACCCGCGATGGATTGTCGCTTTCCGACAAAGTTGGCTCGGGTGGCCAAATGCCCGTGAGCCTGACTCTTCGTCACAACCTGCTGTACGTGCTGAATGCCGGCGGTGGGGTTGGCGACAAAGACAACATCACCGCCTTCATCTTCGCGGACGGCAAGCTGTTGGCATTGCCTGATTCAACTCGCGCGCTGAGCGTCGACAATACCGGACCGGCGCAAGTCTCTTTCTCCCGCGATGGCGGAATTCTTATTGTTACCGAACGGCTCACAAACCTGATTGACACCTTTGTCGTCGATGACGATGGATTGGCCACCACCCACCGGACCTTCCCGTCCGCGGGAACCACCCCATTTGGATTCGACGTCAGCCGCGAAGATCGGCTCTTCGTTTCGGAAGCCGCCACCGGCTCAGCTTCGTCTTACGCAGTTTCCGATGACGGAGCCCTGACGGTAATCAGCGGAGCCGTGTCCACAGCCCAAAAGGCTCCCTGCTGGTTGATAGCCACTCACGATGGGCGTTTTGTCTATACGGCCAACGCCGGGAGCGGTTCAATCTCCGCCTTCCGCGTAGGGCACAATGGAAGCCTCGAGTTGCTCGAACCGCACGGCCTGACAGCCGTCACTGGCAGCCACGCAGTTGATATGGCCCAAAGCCATGACGGTCGATTTCTGTATAACCTGGCTAATGGCGACGGGACGCTTCATGGGTTCAAAGTAAATGAGAACGGCACGCTTCAACCTCTCACGGTCCTGAACGGGATTCCCACCAGTGCCGCAGGTTTGGCCGCGCACTAAAAACAATTACGCGCCCCATCAGTAGCGTCCCATCCACGAGCTGCTGGTGGGGCTTTATCCCTGTATTTACGACTGACTGCTAAGCGGTGGCTGTTGGTCGAATTAAACCGCCAAAATAGATCAGCAGTTTCCCAAAACGGGTTTCGGCCCAACCAGGCAGCGTCTCCCGCTTGCGCAACAACGGTTGTCCCGTAAGCTGACGATTATGGAGCCACAAAAATATGACGCTGTCATTATTGGCTGTGGTCCCGGCGGCAGCAGCGCAGCAACCTTTTTGGCCCGCGCCGGCCTCCGCGTGCTGGCGCTCGAGAAAGAAGTTTTTCCCCGGTTCCACATTGGCGAATCGCTGTTGCTGGCAAATCATACGATTTTTCGAGAAATGGGAGTTTTGCCCGCCCTGCATCAGGCCGGGTTCCTGCGAAAACTGGGCGCTCGGTTCGAGTTGGCCGATGGTACGGGCGCCAATTTTGTCTTCAGCCAAAGCCGGTTCAGTCGTGAACCAGAGGCGATCCATGTTGAACGCGCGCTCTTCGATCACGTTCTGCTCAAGCACGCGCGCAGGTCCGGTGCCGATGTGCGTGAGGGATGGACCGTCCAACGGTTCGGCTCGGAGTCGAACGGCGTGACCGTTGAAGCTCGTGCACCCGACAGCAGGGTCCATCGCTTCGAAGCGGCATTTCTGATCGATGCTAGCGGACGCGGCAACATGACCGGCAACCAGGAGGGCGTGCGGATCGTTTATCCGAAACACAAAAAAGTGGCCATTTTCGGTCAGTTCGCCAATGTCCGGCTCCCGCCCGTTGAGAAGCGAACAGAAACAATCATCGTGCGGCTGGAGAACAAATGGTTCTGGATCATTCCGCTATCGGCCGAAAAGACCAGCGTAGGCCTGGTGATGGAAGCCGACGAGCTGGCGCGCTCAAAACGCACGCCGGAAGAAGTCTTTTACCAGTGGGTCGAGGCTGCGCCCGTCGTCAAAGAGCACATGACCGGGGCTTCCTTGCTGAACCGCATACAAACGACCTCGGACTTCAGCTATTACAATCGCACCCTGGTCGGCGAAAGGTTGCTTCGCGTCGGAGATGCCGCCGGGTTTATGGACCCGATCTTTTCCGCCGGCGTATTTCTGGCAATGTGGTCGGGCAAGCTCGCGGCGGAAGCGGTCGCGGAAGCTTTGCAATGCGGCGGCTCCAACCAGCGGCGCTTTGCGCGCTACGAAAAGCGCGTGCGGCGCGGTTTAACTTTTTACTGGCGGGTAGTCGAGAATTCTTACACCACTCCCTTCATGGAATTGTTTCTGCGACCGCGGAACCACATGGATTTGCCTGCGGCAGTGATCGCGGTCCTGGCGGGCGAAGTGGAAGGTGGCTGGGCTATGAACTGGCGGGTCGAATACTTCTTCTGGCTGGTGAAGCTTCAGTCCCGCTGGCCGTTGGTGCCACGTCTTTCGATTACGCCTTAATGGACCAATGAAACACTGTCGGTTTCAATGACCCCCTCGGAAATCACCTATACTCGCAACCCGGCTCTAGGAACCGATTCATTGAGAGTCTCGCCCACCATACCCCGACTAAGTTTTTGGAGGTTTTGAAGTGGTGGCTGGGGGCGGAATTGAACCGGTTCGCCACTATTTCAGCCCTTTCACTGGCAGTTTCACTGACATCGGTTTTGGCCAATGCACTGTGAAGGCAGCATCACAGGAAGGGGCAAGCGGTCAAGGGTGCAATGGCATCGCACGGGTTGCGTTCAGGGATGGAACAGCCGATAGAACCCGTTCCCTGTTGGCGGGTCCACAATGAGTGTTTTCGTCCTGCCGTCGTCCAACGGCGCGGCGAAGATGTTGCTCCAGTTCACGGTCGCGAGGCCGTTGGTGTTCTGCTGCAAGGTGAAACCCGGTGAGGGCGAGGCCCAGGAGACGACTACTGTGTTCGTCGTCGTGCAGGCGATGGTGAGCGAGGGCGGGAGGGCGCTCGAATATTCGATGGTCAGGTAGTCGGGATAGCCGTTGTTGTACGAATACCCTGTGACGAAGACGTTACCACTGCCGTCCACCGCGAGGGCGGTGCCATAGGTGTGTTACCCTTTACAAAAACTCCTCTTAGGCTGATGCAGTAGGTGAACGCACGACTCCCGATGTTGGTGACGCTGCCTGGGATGGTGACGCCGCTAAACTAAGGCTGGTGCATCGAGCGAACGCGAAGTCCCCGATGCTGATGGCGCTGCCGGGAATTGAATAGCTTCCAGCTTTGCCGCCTGGGTATTGGATCAGGGTGGTCTGGCTTTTGTTGAACAGAACTCCATCCAAACTGCTGTAGCAGCAATTGGCCGCATCCACGGTGATCGCAACCAGGTTGGGGCTTGCGCCGAACGCAAGGAGCCCGATGCTTGTGACGCTGGCGGGGACCGTGACGCTGCTTAGAGCGCAGAAAGCGAACGCATAGCTTCCGATATTGGTGACGCTGCCGGGGATCGTGATGTTGGCAAGGCCGCCGCAGCCCTCGAACGCAGAGTCGCCGATGCTCGTGACACTGTCGGGGATCGTGACGCTGGTGACGCTGGCCCCGTCGCTGTTGGTGTCGAAAGCGTGATCCCCGATAGTGGTGACGGGAAGGCCAGCGATAGAGGCCGGGATGGTCACCGCGCCACCGGGGCCGGTGTAACCGGTGATGGTGATGGCCGAGCCATCCGACCAATTAGTGAAATCACCAGACTGCTGGGCGGTGGCCGAGAGCGCCATTGACAGAAGGATAAAGCCCAACAGGGCGAGCAGTGTGCTTTTCGTGGTTCCTTTCAGTTTGTCGCAGCGGCTTTTCGTTTTCGGGTTCGGGCAAATCTGCCCACCCGGGGACAAGGCGAGATCTCAGGGAGAAAGGCGCAAAGTATTTTAGGAAAAGTGTGGGGAATATCAACCGATTCCAAAAACCGCTAATCTGCGCTGATAAACCCTAATGGCAAAAGGAGAGTCAACACGGATAACACCGCCCTAACAACGCTGAGCGCGTCTTTTATGAGCGTGGATTAGCGAAGATTAGCGGTTTAACTTCTTGGCATCTTGCGCCGTTAACTTCTGTTCAACCCCGCTTTGCCTTCAACTCGTGGAAGAGCCAGGCACGGGCATGGGCCCAGTAATTATCGGCGGTGCGGGCGAGATGCCGAGGGCGTCGGCGGCTTCTTCGAGCGTCATGCCGACGAAGTAGCGGAGCTTGACCAACTCAGCTTCGAGCTTGTTCTGCGCTGCGAGTTTGTCAAGGGCGTCGTTGACGGCCAGCAACTGATCATCATCGGTTGCAGAGGCATGGTCCACCTGTTCAAGATCCACGCGCTGTTGGCCCCCGCCATGGCGAAGGGCGCGCTTGCGGCGTGCGTTGTCAATGAGGATGCGGCGCATCGCCTCAGCGGCAGCAGCGAAGAAATGAGCGCGATTCGCGAACTTTGGCCTCTCCTTGCCGACCAAGCGCAGCCAGGCCTCATGGACCAGCGCCGTAGGCTGAAGTGTTTGAGCAGCAGCTTCATTCGCCATCCAGTGTGCTGCGAATGCTCTCGTCTTTCCAAGCTGCTTTTGGCACAATGCAGCCAGTACCCGCATGTCGGACTGGCAATTAGACAGCCAATCACCGTCAAGCTTGCGCCGCGAGTTTACCACCACGCATTGGAGCGTGATTCTTCTCGCAGGCGGCGCCGCGTCCAGCACGGCGGACGCGGCCCTGGAGCATCTTTGTCGCACGTACTGGTATCCGCTTTACGCTTACGTGCGACGGCAGGGGCACTCCGAGAGTGACGCGCAGGATTTAACGCAGAGCTTCTTTGCCCGCCTGCTGGAACGAAAATATTTGCGGTTGGCCGACCGCAATCAGGGACGCTTCCGCACGTTCCTGTTGACCTCCCTGAAACACTTCCTGATCAACGACTGGAAAAAGGAGAATCGCGAGAAACGCGGCGGTGGCCAGAGGGCTCTATTGCTCGACGAAGAAATGGCGGAATCACGTTTTGCCGCCGAACCCGCCATCGCGCAACCGGCTGACACCTTGTATGACCGGGGCTGGGCGGCGGTCTTATTGGAACGCGCTCTGGCGGCACTAAAAGCCGAATTTGAACGATCCGGCAAACTGGATTTGTTCGAGCGGTTCAAGGTATGTGTCCTCTCGGAGCAGAGTGATTTGTCTTACACAAAGTTGGCGCTCGAACTGGGTATGACGGAGAATGCTGTGCGCGTGGCGGCGCACCGACTGCGCCAGCGTTACGGTGAGCTATTGCGGACCGAAGTTGCGCAAACGGTGTCCACGCCTGCCGAA
This sequence comes from uncultured Verrucomicrobiota bacterium, assembly GCA_964623885.1. Classification (GTDB taxonomy): domain Bacteria; phylum Verrucomicrobiota; class Verrucomicrobiia; order Limisphaerales; family UBA8199; genus CAZUVM01. Next base: position 10,358 of record CAZUVM010000240.1, on the reverse strand, counting down.
GTGAATGAGGAATTGCGGTATCTGGTGTCCGTGATCCGCGATAACCACGGCGCGGTGAGTAACAACGCACAGGAAAAGTTGTAGCAAGCAGACAACGATCACTTTCATGTCTGAGACCAACCAGTTGCAGCTTTGCGACCGATGCGGTGCGGTGTTGAGCGGGTACGGGGCGGATCGGCTTTGCGCGGCCTGTCTGCTGGAGAGCGCGCTGTTGGAACCGAACACTCCCGCCGGCGCTTCGGCCGCGCCCCTGCTGGCGTTCAACGACTACGAACTGCTGGAAGAAATTGCCCGGGGTGGCATGGGGGTGGTGTATCGCGCGCGGCAGCTCAGCCTGAACCGCCCCGTTGCCATCAAATTGATGTTGGGCGGTCATCTTGCCAATGCCGCCGGCATGCAACGTTTTCGCGCGGAGGCTGAGACGGCCGCGCAACTGCACCACCCGAACATCGTTGCCATCCACGAAGTCGGCGAGCATGAGGGTCAGCCGTTCTTCTCCATGGAGTTGGTCGCGGGCCGGAACCTGGCACAGGTAGTCCGCGACGAACCGATGCCCTCGCGCAAGGCCGCGGGTTATCTAAAGACCATTGCCGAAGCCGTGCAGTACGCGCACTCCCGCGGGGTGCTGCATCGCGACTTGAAACCGTCGAACATCCTGATTGATGAGAACGACCAGCCGCGCATCACGGACTTCGGCCTGGCGAAGCGACTGAACGACTTTCAACTCTCAACTCCCGACCCTCAACTAACCCTGACGGGGCAGGTGCTTGGTTCGCCGAATTTCATTTCACCCGAACAAGCAGCGGGACAGAAGCACGCGATGGGTCCGGCGAGTGATGTATATTCGCTGGGAGCGATTTTGTATCACTGCCTGACAGGTCGTCCGCCCTTCGCAGCCGAGACGATGACGGCAACGCTGCGGATGGTGGCGGAGACGGAGCCCGTGTCACCGCGTTTGCTGAATACGAGCGTGCCGCGCGATCTGGAAACCATTTGTCTCAAGTGCCTGGAGAAAGAACCGAGCCGTCGCTATTCGACGGCGCAAGCGCTGGCCGAGGACCTGAATCGCTTTCTGCGCAATGAACCGATTTTGGCCCGGCCTGCGGGCGTCATGTTAAAGGTCCACCGATGGTGTTTGCGCAACAAGCCACTTGCCATTGCAGGAACGGCGCTCCTTGCGCTGCTGCTGGTCGTTGCAATCGGTTCACCGATTGCAGCCCTTCGCATCAATCGTGAGCGCGCCCGGGCCGAAGCCAGCGCGAAACAGGCACGGAGCGAAGCCGCCAGAAGTCAGCAAGTCTCCAGGATTCTAAAGGAGGCACTGCTTGCCGCCGGCCCCAGTGTCGCTCGTGGACGCGATGCTTCTGTGTTGCGTGAAATGCTGGAACAGACCGCTGACCGAGTCACCACAGAGATTCAGGACCAACCGGAAGTTCAGGGCGACATCTTCCGTACCATCGGCGACACTTACTCGGACATCGGTGATCACCCGCGCGCCATCACAAATCTTCAGAAATCGGTCGCGAGCTATCGTTTGGCCTTTCACGGCGATCACAAGAATCTCGCATTGGCGTTAGGGCACCTCGGCAGTTGTCAGAGCTTTACTGGCGATGTTACCAATGGCCATTACCATGCCGAACTCGGCGCGCAAATGGCGCGCAAATGCGGTGATCCAGAAACGCTGGCCAGTTGTCTTTTGTATGTTGCGAAGTCGTTTCTGGCCTGGGGAATGACTTCCCCGGATGGGCTGCCGTATGCTCGAGAAGCCTCGGAGCTTTATAGAAAGCTGGGAAATCGTCCGATCGCGCTAGCGCAATGCCTTAGCTTTATGGCGGGCGCGACACTGGATGGGGACCGTGCTGAAGCGGAAAAATTTGCCCGTGAGGCCCTGGAGCTGGATACCACAAATCTCCCCCCTGACCATCCAAGCGTCGCAGGTGACATTTTCATGCTTGGGCAAGTCCAGCTGGACCGCGGAGAATTAGCTGAAGCTGAAAAGAACCTCGGTGAAACCCTGCGGCTCTTCCGAAAGATCTACGATGAGAAGCATCCACATCGACCGATCGTCATGCGTCTCCTCGGCGAGGCACTAATGAAGCAAGGGAAGCAGGCGGAACTCGAGGCCACTTATCGCGAAGAGGTCGCGTCTTTCGGTGAGCATCCGGCCTCCTCGGAAACAGTCGCCAGGTTCGTGGCCATTCTTCAAGAGCATGGCAAGCAATCGGAAGCCGAGCAAATGCTGCTGCAACAACTCTCAAAATTGAAGCTCAATGCCGGCTCGAACAGTACCGCGGCAGCGGAGGTTCTCATTCGAATCTCAACTTTAAATACCACAAATCCTGCTGCCCTGGCGACGCAACAGGAGCTATTCAAGGATCTCCAAGCCTCGATTAAGCAGGCCCTCGAACAAAACAGCATCAGTGATACAAACCAGATCCTCTCTCTGATTTCAGCTCTTGCGCAGATCGTCAGCACATTCGAAGGCGTGCGCAAATTCGCTGAAGCCGAATCGTTGCTTGAGCAGAGGCTTGCTCTGCAGCGGAAGCTTTACGGAAATGAACACGAGGGCGTCCTCAATTCGCTCGGCTGGATGGCTGAAATCCGGTCCTGGGGCGGTAAACCGGCTGCGGCTGCGGAGGTGCTTCAGGAAAAAATCGAGATTCAAACAAAACTGTTTGGACGCGAAAACACAAACTTGCTCGTTACTATCGGGTGGCAGGCCAATCTCTATGAAGACGCTGGCATGTTGGAAAAATCCGAGCCCCTCCGGCAGGAGTTGCTGGCCATTTGCGAAAAAGCCTTTGGCCAAGCTCACCCAGAAACGTTTGGCGCTGGGGCGAAGCTTATCGCGCTCCTCCTCAAGCAAAACAAGTCGGAAGAGGCTCAGATTATCGATAAGAAACTCGCGTTAGGGGTGACGAAGCTTAATCCGGAGGACCCGGCGACTCTGAATCTCGCCGGTCCAATTCACTCCCTGGCGGACTGGCGTGTCAGCCAGGGCAGGCTTGCCGAAGCAGAGGCGCTTTTTTGGGAGGAACTGGGACTCCGAAGGAAATTCCAGGGCAGCGAGCATCCAGACTTTGCCTGGCTCCTTTACAATCTGGCCGCAGTTCTTCGCGACGAGGGAAAGCTAGCCGAGGCGGAAGCGAAATATCGTGAAGCCCTGGCTTCAATGAACATCGCGTTTGGTCCAGTGGATCGGAGCATACCAGTGACACTCAATACTCTCGCGAACATGCTTACAAAGCAGGGCAGATTGTCTGAAGCCGAGAACCTCCATCGAGAAGCTGCGGAAGTTGCGCAGAAACTGCCAGTCGGCAAAGATCGGGATGACCTTCTGCGGTGGTCGCTTGGGGATCTCCGCAAAGTACTCCTGCAGCAGGGCAAGCTTGATGAAGTTGAAATGTCGGATCTAGACCGCGCCGATTTTTTCGCCCGACGTGGCCGATGGACGGAAGCCGCTGAAAGCCTGCGGCGGTTGATTGAAGCGCACCCTGCCGACTCCGTGCCTTACGCTTTCCTGGCGGCAATCCTGCTGTCTCGTGAAGAGACGGAGGAATACCGCAAGCTCTGTCAACAGATGGTCTCCCGATTCGCGCATACCACGGACCCAGCCGTGGCGGACCGAATTGGCAAGGCATGTCTCATCCATCCGGCTCCCGGTGTGGATATAAAAGTCTTGGCCGAATGGGCCGACACCGCCGTAACGCGAGGACAAAGCCATGCTCTTTTTCCCTGGTTCAAACTGTGCAAGAGCCTGGCGGAGTATCGTCAGGGACACTTTGCAGAAGCCGCAGATTGGGCGCAGAAGACACTGGTCAGCCAAGGTAACCCGTTCGAACGTGACGCGGCGGCCTACCTGGTGCTGGCCCTGGCACAAAAGCAATTGAAGCAAGAAGCCTCTGCTCGCATCGCGCTGGGCAAGGCCCGTGAAATTGTGGATGGGAAAATTCCAAAGCTGAACGGAGATGATCTTGGTCCTTATTGGGTCGATGTGATCATCGCCAATACCCTGCTGCGCGAGGCCAGGACCATGATTAAGGCGAACAGCGAGCCCGTTACTGACCCTGCTAAAGCCGCCCGTCCGTAACAGCGGGGAGCATATCCGCGAGTCCGCCTTCCCCCCGAGCGACTCGTTGCCTCGATTCTTCACGTTTCTTGTAATGGCGGGTTTGGGTTGTTGTAGCAAGGGAGCATGAACAACGAAAGCACTGAGGCTTTAACTGAAACTGCCGTCGGAGGTGAGCACACGTTGGCGGAGCTACCTCGGTTGATGCTGTTTCTCCTGATGCTTCTGCCTGCGGCAGTTAAGGCGCAGGTCAACTACGCGGTTTCCGGCAGCACTGCTTATGTGACGAACAGCCCCGGCGCTTCCGGTAACATTGCCATTGCTTCCACCTACAACGGCTATCCCGTCACTAGCATCGGGGTTCAGGCGTTTGACGACTGCCGCGGCCTGACGAGCGTGACGATTCCCAACAGCGTTACCAGCCTCGGGGGTTGGGCGTTCGCCAACAGCGGCCTGACGAGCGTGAACATTCCTAACAGCGTCACCAGCATCGGGGGTGGGGCGTTTTACGACTGCTACAGCCTAACGCACGTGACGTTTGGCAGCAGTGTCACCAGCATCGGGGATGATGCGTTTTTAGGCACCAGCCTGACGAGCGTGGACATTCCCAACAGCGTCACCAGCATCGGGGATACCGCGTTTTACTCCTGCACCAGCCTGAGGATCGTGACGTTTGGCAGCAGCGTCACCAGCATCGGGGTTGAAGCGTTCGACTACTGCAGCAGCCTGACGAGCGTGAACATTCCCAACAGCGTCACCAGCATCGGGGCGTATGATCTGTATGAAAGCAGGTATCCTGCGTTTCGATTCTGTGCCAATCTGACGCGGGTGACGATTGGCAACAGCGTCACCAACATCGGGTATGAGGCGTTTGTCTTCTGCACCAGCCTGACGAACCTCACGTTTTTAGGCAATGCGCCGTCCGGGAGCTATGGTATGTTCGACGGCGATACCGCGGGCGCGACGGTTTATTATTTCTACGGCACCACCGGTTGGGGGCCAACGTATGGCTTCTTGCCCACTGTGATGCTGGGCGCACCCGCGCCGCAAATCGGCGCTGGCAGCGCGGGCGTGAACCCGGGCGGTTTCGGCTTCACCCTCAATGGCGTCGTCAATCAAATCATCGTGATCGAGGCCAGCACCAACCTGCCGAACTGGCAACCCATCTGGACCAACACCCTATCCACCCTCTCCACTAATTTTGTTGATCCAGATTGGCTGAATCACCCGCACCGCTTCTATCGCTTGCGGTCGAATTGACAACGGCCGGTTCGTGAGCCTTGCCATAACGTCACTGAAGAAGTGGCGCGCATTCCGTTCCAAGGCCTTTGGGGTGGGGCCTATGTCGGTGACTACATATTTCGGCCAGCGCGGTGGGATCCGATTTCTTGTAATGCGCGGGTTTGGTTTGTTGTAGCACGAGAGTATGAACAATGAAAGCACCAAACCCTTAACTGAAACGTGCCGCCAGAGGAAAGCGCATGTCAGCGGGGCTGCCTCGGTTGATGCTGTTTCTCCTGATGCTTCTGCCTGCCGGAATCCAAGCACAATTCGCCTACGTGACCAACAACGGCGCGATCACGATCACGGGATACTCGGGGTCAGGGGGTGAATTGATTATCCCAGACACGATTGATGGCCTGCCGGTCACTGTTATTGGCGGGAACGCATTTCGAAACACGGACCTGACGAAAATCACGATCCCCAATTCCGTCACCAGCATCGAGGCCGAGGCGTTTTACGAATGCGGCGCCATGACTAGTCTTGCAATCCCCGACAGCGTTTCAATCTTCGTCAAGAAGTCTTCAGATTCGTTGTAACACGGGCCCGGGCCGCGTTGTAGTAAGGAGGCATGAAAAGCCGCTCAAAAATGCCGTTTTGTGCTCGACGATACTTGTTGTCCCTCTTCCTAACTCCAATGCTTGCCATCAGATGCCCTGCGGGTTGTGATGGGTTTGGTGGAACAGGAGGAGCATGTGGCACAGGTGGTGATGTGATTTTTTTCACGGTAACCAATGGACTCGTTACCATCACCGGCATATCCGGCTTCAGCGGCCAAGAGCTGGTTATCCCGACCAATGGCCTGCCGGTGGCCAGCGTCGGAACCTACGCGTTTGCAAACAGTGGGGTGACGAACGTAATCATTCCCGACACCGTCACCAACATTGGGGACAGCGCATTTTACAACTGCCAGCAATTGATTGGAGCGAGGATTCCGAGAAACGTGACCGCCTTGGGCGCGTTGGCATTTTCCGCTTGCGGGATTCTGCCAGCTATAACGGTGGATCCACTTAATCCCGCTTTCAGTAGCGTTGATGGCGTCTTGTTTAACAAGAACCAAAGCACACTCATCCAATTTCCGGGAGGCAAAGCTGGCGACTACACCGTCCCGGGGAGCGTTACCCTGATCAAGGACCAAGCGTTCTCTGAATGCCTGAGCCTGAGCAACGTTTCCATCCCGAGCAGCGTGAACAGCATCGGTTACAGGACCTTCTATTGGTGCACCGGCCTGACCAACGTCAGCTTGGGAAGCAACTTGACCAGCATCGGCGAGGAAGCATTTGGAACTTGCTACAGGTTAGTAAACGTCAGATTGCCAAACACGGTGCTCAGTATCGGTGCTTCTGCGTTCCAGGGTTGCGGGAGCCTGACCACTATTTCGCTGCCGACGAGTCTCACCAACATTGGTTACAACGCCTTTCAGGGCTGTGGCCTGACTGCCGTCACGACTCCCGGCAGCGTGAAGGTCATCGAGTCCGGCTCATTTGAGTCCTGTGAGGACCTGGCCAGTCTCGTCATTGGCAACGGCGTGACCCATATCGGACGCTCGGCGTTCTACGGATGCAACGTCACCAACGTCACCATCCCCGACAGTGTCAATTGGATTGAGTATGCGGCGTTTGGATGGTGTCCAAATCTGGCCACAGTCACGCTCGGCCGCAGCGTCGCTACCCTCGAAGGCGGCGCATTCGATGGCTGCTCGAAACTGGAGGCTATAAACGTTGATCCGTTTAACCCTGTCTTCAGCAGCTTGGACGGAGTCTTATTCAACCAGAATCGGACATTGCTTTTGCAATGTCCGTTCGGGAAAGCAGGCAGCTATACCGTTCCCGCGACTGTCACCGTTATTGATGGACTGGCGTTTAATTCTTGCACCAGCATGACTGATGTCACAATTCCCAACAGCGTCGGCAGCATCGGGGGTTCGGTGTTCTCTTCCTGCACCAGCCTGACCAACGTGACGATCGGAACTGGCGTCACCAACATCGGGATCACGGCATTCATGTGGTGCGCGAGCCTGACCAGCATCGTCATACCCGAAGGTGTGACGAATATAGAGCCGGGCACGTTCTACGGGTGCGGTAACCTGACCAACGTCATAATTCCGAGCAGCGTCAGCAACATTGGAAATGCGGCGTTCACTGGCTGCACCAAGTTGACCGCAGTTTATTTTCAGGGGAATGCTCCTGGCGTTGCCGACAACGCCTTTTACAACGCCACCAATGCCATCATTTATTACCTCCCGGGAACTGTTGGTTGGAGTGCTACTTTCGCAGGCCGTCCGACGGCGCTTTGGGCCTGGCCCAATCCCATAATCCGGACGGATATTCCCAGCTTTGGGCTGAATGATGGTGCGTTTGGGTTTGCCATTTCCTGGGCCACAAATGCCCCCGTCGTTGTGGAATGCCGCACGAATCTCGCCAGCCCAACCTGGGTGCCGGTGGCAACCAACAACATCATTAACGGCTCGTCATACTTCAGCGATTCCGCGTGGACGAATTACCCCAGCCGCATTTACCGCGTTCGTTCGCAGTAGTTCCGCCAGACCGCGCATGCGCTGATTCTTTGTAATGCCCGTCGCCGTTTGTTGTAGCAAGGGTCTGACAACCAGGAATGCCGTGAAAACGATTCCCTCAAATTCATTTCGTCGCTGCGAAATTCTCGGGAAGAGAATCAGCCCGTTGCTCGCGGCGCTGTTCCTGCCCACCAGCATGCTTACGGCAGGGGTGCACTATGTGGATGTCAACAGTGTCAACCCCACGCCGCCCTACACAAGTTGGGCCACCGCCGCGACCAACATTCAGGATGCCGTGGATGCCGCGGTGGACGCCGACGAGGTCCTGGTGACCAATGGCGTTTATCAGACCGGCGGCCGATTGGTGAACGTGGATGGGACGACCAATCGGGTTGCGGTGGACAAGAGTATTGCGATCCGGAGCGTGAACGGCCCTCAGTTTACGCTGATTCAAGGATTTCAAGAGCCCGGAACCACAAACGGCCCCGCGGCGATTCGATGCGTGTATTTGGTGGAAGGCGCGAGTATGACCGGGTTTACTTTAACCAATGGTGCTGCGGAGCTAGTTGGAGGTGGAGTGCTGGGCAGCACAACAGAGGGAGGAATCCTGAACAATTGCGTGCTCAGTGGAAATGCAGCCTACTCCGGAGGCGGCGCGGCTGGTTGCACGCTGAACAGTTGCGCGCTGATCGGGAACACGGCGTTGGGGGACAACTACAGTGAGGGCGGCGGAGCATTCTTGAGCGTGTTGAATAATTGCACCCTCCGCGCCAACTCCGCGGCTCAGGGCGGCGGCGCGTCCTCGGCCCAGGCGAACAACTGCCTGTTCACGGGCAACTCAGCCGAGGGCGGAGGTGGAGCGTGCGGTTGCCTTCTGAAAAACTGCACGTTGGCTGGCAATTCGGCCAATTACGGCGGCGGGACGGTCGATGGCGCTTTAACAAACTGTATTGTTTATTTCAACGCGGCTGCGATTCAGGGTGCGAACTTCTTTTACAATCCCAATATCTCTTCGACCGTGGAATATTGCTGCACTACGCCCATGCCCACGAACGGCGTCGGCAACATTACCAACGCGCCGCTCTTCGTTGATTCCACGAACGGCAATTTTCGCCTGCAATCCAACTCCCCCTGCATCAATGCTGGCAACAATGATTACGTCAGTGGCCTCACGGACGTCGAGGGCAAAGAGCGGATCGTGGGCGGGACGGTTGACGTGGGTGCGTATGAATGGATCGCAGTCCCGACGCATTACGTCTCGCTCGATAGCCCAAATCCGACGCCGCCGTATCTTTCCTGGTCCAAGGCAGCCACGAACGTCCAGGATGCCGTTGATGTTGGGGTGGCGGGTGACGATATCCTTGTAACCAATGGCGTCTATGCTACCGGCGGACCGGTTGTCGCGGGGGTCGTAGTGGCGCGCGTCGCAGTGTCCAGGCAGTTGAACCTGCGCAGCGTCAACGGCCCGCAGTTTACCTTCATCCGCGGCAGTCCCGGAGTCCGTTGCGTGAATTTGAGTGCGCGCGCCAGTTTGTCTGGCTTTACGTTGACCAATGGGTCCGTGATCAGTTTCGATCAGCCGACGACGCTCAAAGGTGGTGGGGTCTTTTGTGCTACGTTTACCCTCAACGTCGTTTCCAACTGTGTCCTGACTGGGAACTCGGCTGATCAAGGGGGCGGTGCTTCCGGTGGCACATTAATCGATTGTACGCTGACGGACAACTCGGCCAGGTTCGACGCCGGCGGTGCCTATGGTAACATTTTTCCCTGCGTGCTCATCAACTGCACAGTAACTAACAACCATTCGGGGTTTTTAGATGGCGGTGGTGGCGGCGTTTACAATTGCAATCTCACTAACTGCACGCTCGCCAACAACTCGGATTTCGAAGGCTACGGGGCCGCGGGATGCACTCTGAACAGATGCGCGTTGATTGGCAATGCGGCCGAGCGGTGCAATATCTACAATAGTACACTGACCGGGAACGCCAACCTGGGAGCCGACCGTTGCAGCCTGTACAATTGCACGCTCACTGGCAACGGCATTGGCGCATACGAGGGCTCACTGTGGAACTGCATTATTTACTATAACAGTCTCGATTACCAAGGGGCCATCAGCCTGAACTTCTGCTGTGCAGAATTCATGCCCACCAACGGCATCGGGAACATCACCAACGCGCCGCTCTTCGTGGATGCTGGTAACGGGAACTATCGCCTGGAATCCAACTCGCCTTGTATCAACGCTGGTCAAAACGCCTATGCTGCCGGTTTCACAGACTTTGATGGCAGCCCGCGTATCGCAGGTGGCACGGTTGACATCGGCGCCTACGAGTTTCAATCGCCATCATCTGTTCTCTCCTATGCTTGGGCGCAGCAATTCGGCTTGCCCACCGACGGCTCAGCTGACTACGCGGATGCCGACAACGACGGGATGAACAACTGGCAGGAATGGATCGCCGGAACCAGCCCCACGGATTCTTCATCAGCGTTGCGATT
>CAZUVM010000239.1:0-46404 GCA_964623885.1 uncultured Verrucomicrobiota bacterium | reverse complement strand
GGCCCATCGCCGGTGAGAATTTAAAAGAAGGCACGTATGAAATCGAATCCGTGCGCACCGGGACCGCGCTGGAGCTGGAAGTCGAGGGAGTGCCTGTTGGTGGTCGGCGAACCAGGCGAGGCTTTGGTGCGGGTCCGGGCGCCCGGACTGACACCAGGTCCGCTAGCGGACAAAGGCCCAGCCCGTTCTCCGGCGGGGGCAGCGTAATTCCGCCGCAGCATGTCGCGCAGGTCTCGACGAACTGGCCCGCCGGCGACATTGCTGTCCGAATGGCCAATTATCTGTGCCAGGCACAGCAGAAGTGGACAGTATCGGCAGTTACGAATGGCGGCGGCTATCCGGGCTCGCCGTACTTCAAGATCACGATCGCTGAGACAGACCGCACCTTAGCTGCGACCGAGGACGGCGAATTGGTAACCCTACCCGCCTTTACCGGTGGACCCGAACAGCTCTGGCGCATGGACCAACTCACCGACGGCACCTGGCGCATCATGCCCAAAGCCGTTCCCAAAACAAAAGAACCGCTCACTCTCTCGGCCATTGGCAGCAGCTCCGCTACACTCGCCAAGTTTAACCCGGAGAGCGACAAGCAACGTTGGCTTTTCAAAACACCCTGAACCTAAACAATTCGGCATCCTGCAATGATTGCACCCCGTAAGGTTGTTACGTCACTCGCCTTCGCGATCGGTTCGGCGGTTCTCGCGGCCGCCGCCGAAAACGCCTCACGCTATCCCGCACCTTCGCTGACGCGTCCCGAATCGGCAGAAAAAGCCCCCAGTGCTGCCGGTTTCATGCAGCGTTGGCTCATTCTGGAGCCGATTAGCTGCAACGGGCTCACTGACACCGCTGTTCAGGCAGCCGTGAAGACTGAGTATTTTCCCAACCAGTTCAGCATCGTTCCGCGGGACGGCGATTCGGTCACCGTTGGCGGCACGAACCTGACTTGGCACGCGGTGGACACGAAGGAGTACAACGTGAACCTGTATCACTTCGCGCATTCTCTGGGCAAGCCGAGCTCGTTCGTCCTGTTTTGGGCGGTGACAGTGGTCAACTGCTCCGAGGAACTCCCCGGCGTGCGTCTTGCCATCGGCTCAAACGCCGCCTCCGTCTGGTGGGTGAACGGGCAGGAAGTCATCGGGATTTATGGCGACCGGCAGACCGTCATTGACGATGGTGTTTCCAGGCGTCTCACGCTCAAAAAGGGCCAAAACGTCGTGCGTTGCGCCGTGATTAACGGCGGCGGAGCCACCGACTTTTGCGCCCGGTTCCTCGACAAAAATGAGAACCCGCTAAAGGGCTTCACTGTTAGCGTGGGGCAACTGGCCAAGTGACGTTGCCGATTTCGAAGATACCCAGCGGATGACGGCCGCGCGAATCAGAGGTTTGCGATGGTGGATGATCAGCCTCCTGATGCTCGGCTCGGTCATCAATTACCTGACCCGGAGCTCATTGGCAGTGGCCGCGCCAACTCTGCTTAAGGATTTGCATGTCACTGAACAACAGTATTCATGGATCCTCAACACCTTCCAGGGTGCGATTATGCTGCAGCCGTTGTGCGGCTATTTGATCGACGCGATCGGTTTAAAACTGGCTTTCGCTATTTTCGCCGTGGGCTGGTCGCTTACCTGCATGGCGCACGGGCTGGCTCACCAATGGCAAGTGCTGGCCGGACTGCGCGGGCTGCTCGGATTGGCGGAAGGGTCGGCCAATCCCGCGGGCATGAAGGCGACCGCGGAATGGTTCCCCGCGAAAGAACGAGGGTTAGCGGGTGGCCTTTTCAACATCGGCGCATCGGTCGGTTCCATGCTCGCGCCACCGCTCGTCGGTTTCGCGATTTTTTATTTCAACTGGCAGATGGCCTTTGTATTGACTGGCGTTCTCGGTCTCGTATGGGCTTCGCTCTGGCTGTGTTTCTACCACTCTCCGGACCAGCATCCGAAACTGTCACCGGCGGAACGCCAATACATCGTCTCCGGCCAGGAGAAGCATTTACAGGGTGACGGGAAGCGGCCATCGATTCAGAGCATCGTGCAACGGCGGAACTTCTGGGGCATCGCCCTGCCGCGTTTCTTCGCGGATCCAACTTGGGGGACACTCACGTTCTGGCTGCCGCTGTATCTGAGCCAGGTTCGGCATTTCAACTTGAAGGAAATCGCGCTGACCGCCTGGCTGCCGTTCCTGGCCGCCGATCTGGGCTGCATGTTCGGCGGCCTGGTAGTTGCGTTTCTTCAGAAACGTGGTGTCAGTCTCATCAACGCCCGCCGCGGCGCGTTCACCCTCGGCGCCTGCCTCATGACTGGCATGGCCGCCGTCGGGTTTGTCCAAAACCCCTATGCCGCGCTGGCGCTGCTTTGTCTTGGGGGTTTCGCCCACCAAACTTTGTCGGTCACCGTCATTACGATGTCCTCAGACTTGTTCAAGCAGAACGAAGTCGCGACGGTTGCCGGTCTGGCGGGTACTTGTGGCAATGCCGGGGTCTTCGTCTTCAATGCCATCATCGGCGGTCTGGTTGCCGCCATCGGCTACACGCCCTTTTTCATCGGGTTGGCCGTGCTCGACTTGATTGGCGCGGCGGTCCTGTGGACCGTGGTCCGGGAACCAAATACCGCTAACCTCTCTTCAACCAATCCATGACTGACATCGTAACCATTCAGAATCCGATCCTCCGCGGCTTCAATCCCGACCCGTCTATCGTGCGCGTGGACGGCGATTACTACATCGCCACCTCGACCTTTGAATGGTTCCCCGGAGTGCAGATCCATCACTCGCGCGACCTCGCACACTGGCGCCTGGTGACGCGCCCGCTCTCTCGTCCCAGCCAATTGAACATGCTCGGTGACCCCGATTCCTGCGGAATCTGGGCGCCCTGCCTGACCTATGCGGACGGGTTGTTCTGGTTGATTTACACGGACGTGAAGCGCTACGGTCGCACCACGGTTGGTGGTGCAAGCGGGGCTTCCTTGCGCGATTTTCATAATTACCTCGTCACCAGCCCGCACATTGAAGGTGAATGGTCCGATCCGGTTTCGTTAAACAGCAGCGGTTTCGATCCCTCACTGTTTCACGACGACGACGGCCGCAAGTATCTCGTGAACATGCTCTGGGATCATCGCCCCGGAAATAATCGCTTCGCAGGAATTGTCCTGCAGGAATACTCGATAAAGGAACGGAGCCTCATCGGCGAGCGGAAGCAGATCTTCACTGGAACGGTGTTGGGATTCACGGAGGCGCCGCATCTCTACAAGCGCAACGGCTGGTATTACCTGCTCACCGCCGAAGGAGGAACTGGCTGGGGCCATTCCGTCACCATGGCGCGCTCCCGAAAGCTCACCGGACCATACGAACTGCACCCTGACGTATCTATTCTCAGCGCACGGCATCGGCCGGATGTGGAATTGCAGCGCGCCGGACACGCCGATTTGGTCGAAACTCAAACCGGCGAGACCTATATGGTTTATCTCTGCGGCCGGCCGCTGCGCAATCGCGGACGCTGCACGCTGGGACGCGAGACCGCAATTCAGAAAATGGTTTGGGGCGACGACGGCTGGCTGCGCACGTTGGACGGAAAAGGTCTTCCCACGATCGAAACCCCCGCACCGGCACTTCCTCACAGGGGCGGGGACGGCTCGTCCCCGGTTCTTCCTGAAGCAATCCCAACTGGGGACAGGCTGTCCCCGCCCCAAGTGCAAACAGAAACAGGCAGCCCTGGTCATACAGCCTGCCGATACGATTTTGATGACCCCCGACTTCCGATCGATTTCCAATGGTTGCGCACACCCTGGCCAGTGGAACTCTTCAGTCTCACTGCGCGTCCCGGTTTTCTGCGGCTCCATGGGCGCGAGACGATTGGCAGTCTCTTCCGTCAGGCCCTCATTGCTCGGCGGCAACAGTCTCATTGTTTCAGCGCGGCAACCGTTCTGGAGTTTGAGCCGATGCATTTTCAGCAAATGGCCGGTTTGGTTTGTTACTATAACAGCTCCAAGTTTCATTACCTGCACATTTCGCACGATGAAACGGTAGGCAAACACCTGCGCGTGATGTCCTGTCTACCGGATTCCACCCAAACCGATGCCTTTACTCCACCGATCGCGATTCCCGCTGGTAAGCCTGTGCATTTGCGCGTCGAAGTTGATTACGAGCGGCTTTACTTCGGGTATCGGGTACAAAACGTCGACCATGAGTGGAGGTGGCTGCCCCAACAACTCGACGCCAGCATTCTCTCCGACGAGGCCACTGCACCCGGTCTTCCGAATTTCACGGGCGCTTTTGTTGGCATGGCCTGTCAGGATCTGGCCGGGACTTTGGGGCCCGCGGACTTTGACCGCTTTGAATACCGCGAGCGAAGCTATTGCGCGAATCCGTTTTCCCCCGAGCTATCGCAGACGGCGAAACTCGTCGGGTGAAAGACCGAATTCCCGTTTGAAGGCGCGGGAGAAATGGAAGGGATCCTCAAAGCCAAGCTCTTCGGCCACCTGCTTCACCAGGGCCTCCGACCGGTGCAGAAGCTGAGCAGCCAGGTTCATCTTAAGTCGCAGTAGCAACTGGTAAGGGCTCTGATGATCGTAGCGCGCGAATAACCGGCAGAGATAGGCGTTGTTGACGTGGCATTCCGCGCTGACTTGTTCGAGCGTTTTCAGCCGCTGATAATGGTGTTGAATGTGCTCCCGGCATTTTTGATAGGTTTCGAAGGCCCGCGTCTCCCCGCCGCCGAGCGGCGCCCGCGCATCGCGGATTCTTAAGATCAGGCACTTCAGCAAATGGTCACAGAGAGCCGCGCTTCCGCGCGTAGCTTGCAAACCGGAATGGATCAGTTCATCGAACAGGTTCTGCAACTCGGTGGCAGGGAACACTTGAGAGACATGCCCAGGCGCCATGCCGCAAGAGGCCAGCAGCGCCTTGGCTTTCGGACCGGTGAAATCGACAAAGTACTTCACCATCGGCTCGGCCGGGTCATTGGAGATTTCATGGCTTACACCTGGACCGTAGGAAAACACCCGCCCCGGCTGAAGTACATGGAGGGTCCCCTTTCGCCTTCGCGCATGCAATGGGACCATGAACCCAACCTGTGCCGAAAGTTTCTCCCTCTCCCCATCGGATGGGGAGAGAATTCCCCGAAGGCCAGTTCGCGCATTGAACCCATGAACCTTGCCGAGACTCGCGGAGTTGACTCCCCTCGCCTCCTCGGGAGGAGAGGGGTTGGGGGAGAGGAGGCCTTCGCTTTTGGGGTCCATGGAAAGGGTTGGGGTGAGGGGGCCGTTGCTCTCGTTCCGCAGCTCGACTGTCCCACGGCCACGCGCCACGTACTCGAGTGAATAAAACGGAAAGTGCTCCCGGCGAATCCGGTAATCGGTACTGGTATATTCCAGTCCACCGCAGACCACCGCTGCCTCGCGGCTTCGCGGCGGGTTCAGCTTAAGGTAAAAACGACGAGCCTCATGAACCTGGGGCGAAAAAAAGTCGGGAGCCGCCGCCCGTTTGCTGTCCGCTGAAGCTTTCATCCTTATAAAGTCAATTTTTGGCATGCGCTAGTCAAGGATAGTCATGTTTTGTGTCTTATTTCGCAATTAATGTATGAGCGCGTTGTAACATAAAGCCAAAAATTGGCAGATTAGACCTGAGGAAAGAAGCGTCGATGCAAACAAAACGATTGGTAGAGAAGGAACCGAGATTGCAAAAGGACGATTTGATCGTCATCACCGGCGCCGGCGGATTCATTGCCGGCAACCTGGCGCGCTACTTCAAAGACAAAGGTTTCACCCGCATCCGGGCGGTGGACAAAAAGCCGCTCTACGAGTGGTATTTACGGGTGCCTGGCGTGGAAAGCCTCTGCCTGGACTGCAGCGTCGAGGATAACTGCCGCCGCGCTTGCGAGGGCGCGGTCGAAGTTTACAACCTGGCCGCCGACATGGGCGGTATGGGGTTTATCGAACGGTTCCGGGTTGAGTGCTTGCGCTCCATTCTCATCAACACCCACATGGTCGAGGCCGCTTACCGGGCCGGCGCCCGGCGCTACTTCTTCTCCTCCTCAGCTTGTGCCTACAATACGCTCTTGCAGCAGGACCCGCGAGTTCGCCCGCTGAAGGAATCGGATGCCTACCCAGCCATGGCCGAGCGCGGCTACGGTTGGGAAAAGCTCATGAGCGAGATGTTCTGTCAGGAGTATTGGCACGAGCGCGGTCTCAAGACCTTCATCGCCCGTTTTCACAACGTCTATGGCCCGTTCGGGACGTGGGACGGGGGCCGAGAGAAAGCGCCTGCGGCGATCTGCCGCAAGGCCATCGAGGCCATCGACAGCGGCAAGAAGGAGATGAAGATTTGGGGAGACGGCACCCAGACGCGGAGTTTTATGTTCATTGAAGATTGCGTAAAGGGTATTGATCTCATTATGCACTGTGACGATCTGATCGCCACGCCGATCAATCTAGGCTCGAGCGAGCTCATCTCAATTAATGAACTGGCCGACAAGGTCGAGCGTATCGCCCGGGTAAAGTTTCACCGCAAATACGATCTCGCTGCCCCGCGCGGGGTGGCGGGGCGCAACAGCGACAACAGTTTCATCAAGAAGATGCTCGATTGGGAGCCTGCCACCCCCTTCGATCAAGGTTTGGCGGTGACCTACAATTGGATTAAGGAACAATACCTCAAGCGCAAAGCCGGGAAGCGCGTGGTTGAATGAAGCACGCCGGCCCGCTCCAGCGCTATCTGGGAGCCATCCCCAACCGGTTGCAACTGGCCGGCGGCTGGATCGACCAGCCGTTTGTCTCCCGGCATAACCCCAAGCCGCCCGGTTCGATGGTGGTCGTGCAAATCCAGCCCGACTTTCGGCCGATGGACCGCTCGGGAATTGCCAGCGGCACACGTGTGATCGCGATGAAGCTTTGGGGCAGCCGGCTGCCGACCCGGCCGCGGGATGAGCTCGTTCGTGAACTGTACCAGGCCGAAAACGCCGGCAAAGCCGAACCGAGCGGCTCCCAGGACATGATCGGGCTCATTTACCCCGGCGTGAACCGCCTCGACTATGACTTCAGCATTCAGGGTGGCGTTTTTCCGTCACACATCGAATCGTGCAACCGTCCCAAGGTCGCGCGCTGGCTCGAGAAGATGTTGTACCTCGTGCCGGTCGAGCCACGGCCCGAAGGTTACAGCCCGCTGGGCCGCCAGAATCTGAAACCGACCTGGATCGCCCGGCTCGGCCAGTCGGGCAAGGACTGCTTTGACGCGATCGTCAGGATGGACGCAAAAGCTCTCGGCGCCTCGCTGAACCTGAACATGCAATGCTGGGAGGCATTGCTGCCCGATGTCGTGCGGCATCCGCTGCTCCGGGTGGAGTTGATGCCGCTGCTCAGAGCTTATCAGCAACAATACTTCGGGGCGATGTATTCGGGCTGCGGGGGCGGTTACCTGATTGTTGTGTCCGAGAGACCGGTGCCCGGTTCATTGCAGGTTACGGTGCGGACCGCGACCTCATGCGTGCTCGAAAACAAGTAGTGGTTGCAGGCGGCTTTGATGATATCCGCGCGCGTGACCTCCGGTTTATCGAAGAGGCCGCAAAGCTGGGCGAATTGATGGTGGTTCTGTGGCCAGACGAGACGATTCAGTCAGTCACGGGCAAACCGCCAAAGTTTCCACTCGCAGAACGGCTGTATGTGCTGAGTGCCGTAAGATACATCAACCGCGTTGTGCCGTCGCCACCGTCATTGGCCATTGATGCACTGCCGCCTGGTCTCGTGCCGCAGATCTGGGTCGATGAAGAAGCTGGCCGTCGCGAGAATCGTCGTTCCTTTTGTGTCGAGCATGGTCTTGAGTATCACTTGCTGCCGGCGGCGCGGATGGCCGGGTTTCCCGAGCCGCCGCCAATCCATTCGGCGCCGGGCCGGAAGAAGGTGATCGCCACGGGTTGTTACGATCGGTTTCACTCAGGCCATGTCCGGTTCACCGAAGAAGCCAGTGCGCTTGGGGACCTTTATGTGGTGGTTGGGCACGACGCGAACATCCAGCTACTCAAGGGTGCAGGCCATCCGTTGTTGTCGCAGGACGAGCGCCGGTATGCGGTCGGCTCAATCAAGTTTGTTAAGCAGGCGCTTATCTCGAGCGGGCATGGCTGGCTGGATGCCGAACCAGAAATCGAGCGCCTGAAACCGGATGCTTATATCGTGAACGAAGATGGCGACAAAGGCGGCAAACGCGAGTTTTGCCGAAAACATGGCCTCGAATACATCGTGCTCAAGCGCATCCCGGCACCTGGGCTGCCGCCACGCAGCAGCACCGTCTTGCGCGGTTTTTGAATCGCGTCGCCAATTCAAAACGCTATGCATGCCCAACACTGCGGGGACTATGGTAAAGAGTTGGTTGTGATTATTCGGCTGCTTTCCATTTGAAGCACTCGCCTTGCTTGCGGGCTGGAGTTGGCCCGATGGCCGTGACTTTCACTGGTCCGGGTTCGTGCGGTTTCGTTGCGAGATACCGCTGATTCGTAAGCGACATCAGCATGGTGTCGCCACGCATCAGGTTGATCCATTGAAAGGATTCCGCCTGGGAGGGATTGGCGAGGTCCGCCAGCACGGCTTCGTCGCCGGTTACGGAAACGAACCGGCCATTGGAAGCCTTGAGCGCCACACGCCCCTTCCCGAGATCCATGACACGGAACTTCGCAGTCTGGGCTGCGGTACCCGCGGCGTCAGCTGGCACATTCACCAAGAGGTTATTCTGCGAGTCGGCGGCGAGGATGCTGCCATCGGCTCCGCTGATCAGCACGATCAGTTTGCCCATAGGTATCTCGCGCTCGATGCCGCGCGCGCGAGGTTCTTCGACAGTGTAGTTGTCGAAGTCGGCATACCCGCCCGGGTGACCGGATGTGTTGTAGTGGAACAGGCCAGGGCGGACACCCTGAAAAGTCGTCAACTGAAAGTTCATGATGAACGGATTCCCCAGAGGCGTGAACTCTTTGCCATTGGTGCTCCAACTGAAGATTGCCCGGTCGTTGTCGAAGGTGCAGTGGACGCGTAGCCAGAGGTGCTTGGGCGGAGCGACCGCGCTGATGCTGGGCGCGTTGGTTTGGCTCAAAGCGTCACTGCCTAGCCGTCCGCGACCGGGCTCCCTGCCGGTGGCCATTTGCAGCGTGGCACCTTCCGCGGATTTCACGATTCCAATCCAGGCATACGGAGAGCTTAGCAGCCCAAGCCCGGCGGTATCTCCAGCAAGCATGCCGGTCGTGTCCAACTCAACCGTGATGATGCACTCGGGCCCAGGCGGCCGCTGACACACGGTGTTGCGCGCATTGTAAAAGCTCATCGCGGGGAGTGAATGCAAACGCAGTACCCCCGGCTTCTCGGTGAGAGACCACTTGGTGTCATCAGGCACGTGGTTCCACTGCCAATGTGGGTTCAACTTGCCGTTATCAAAGTTCTCATCCCAGACATACGTTGGCTTGGGCTCCTGCGTGAATCCTGTGTTTGGTTTAATCCACGCGTTGGGCGCCTTGCGCAGATTGCCTGGCAGGCCGATTAGCGGGAAGCCCTCGGCCCAGGTAACCGGCACCAGTGACACCATGCGGCCGGCACTGCCATGATCCGACATAATCACGCACCACCATTCGCCAGTCGGGGTGTCGCACATGCCGCCCTGATGAATCCAGAGTCCACGGTCGTCGGGCGTCGCGAGATCCGGTGCCTTGGCCGTCACGCCCATGGACTCATTCTGCACCATGTAGGTGACCTCCCACGGACCGTCGATGGAATTCGCGCGGGCGACCATCTGGTCCACCGCTCCTCCGGGAATAGCGGAGACGTCGTAGTATTTTCCGCCGATCTTGTAGAGATGGTGGCCTTCGCCCATTCTTGAGCCGCGAGGAATGATCATTTGATGCTGCGGGGCGTTGGTCACAAAGGCCCTCAAATCCGGCGCCAATTCTTCGATCGGGTACGTTCTCGAACCGTCGGGCCCGCGGTTGCCGGCGCTGGAAATGATGAAGATCTTGTCGAGATCGTCGTCGAAGAGCACTGATAAGTCGTGTCTTCCGGGCAATTGGTTGCGCTCCCACGGACCCTGGATCGACTTGGAGCGGAAGACTTGAAGGCCCACGCCGTTGATGTTCGAGAAGATGTAAAAGGTGCCTTGGTGATAGCGGATGCAAGGAGCCCAGATGCCGCGACCGTAAATATTTCCGCCCTCGAGCCGGAAGGCCGGGCCGAAATCCAGCCGCTCCATGCAGTAGCCAACCAGTTCCCAGTTCACCAGGTCCTTTGAATGCAGGATTTCCAGGGCCGGGTTCATGTGCATGGTTGTGCCGACCAGGTAATAATCATCGCCGACGCGGATGATGTCCGGGTCCTCGAATTCTCCGTAGAATAAGGGGTTGGAGTAGGTGCCGTTGCCATTATCAGCCGTCCAATGCCGTTGCGCCGCGACCGGGAGGATCGAGGAAACCGACGGTGCGCCCAGAGCTGACCAGGCAGGGGTCGTCAGCCATATAAGCACGTACCAGTTGAGCCGGGTCGATTTGTTCATAATGACAAAAGTCGTGTGCAACAGCACGTTGCGCGGCGGACGGCAGTTGAAATAGCCATGGACCGGCTTACCGGTCCGAAGACCTAGCGCGTATTCAATTTCATGACCGTAATGGAATACGGTGGGAAATCGCGAGAGAAACTCGAACTGACGCCGGTCACGGTCTCCGTGTGCGGGACAACGTCTTGCGGTCTGTCGATGGAGTTCGTGTCGCCCAGCGCTTTGCCAACCAGGACCACCGCTTCGCTCTTTGATTTAAGTTTTGGAGCGCCGTCGATTTGGATATTGATCTGCTTTGCAGACGCGGCGGTATTCACCACTTTCAGGTAGACGACGCCGCTTTTTGCTTCGCGAGTGGCAACAAAGAAAACCTCTTTCAGTTGCTGAGGAGCTGGAGCGGCGGCCCCGCGGCGCGGTAGCCGTTGCCAGGTGCGCGTGGGCACGTTTGACGAATCGGTCGCCAGGATCTCGTCTCCGTGCAGAGTGCTAAATATCTTTTGGGCATAATACGATGGCGAACCGTAGCTGGTCAGTGCGTCGTACCCGATCAGATCCGAGCTCCATTGCATTGAGCGGCCCGGCCCGTTGGTTTGGCTCACGTTGACGAATAGCGGGGCGTAGCAGGACATGAGAACTACGTCGGAATTGCGTTCCATACAACTCATCCAGGCTCCGTCACCCAGCGCCCCGGCCATGCTCGGAGTGGGCGAACCGACCCGGGTCGCCCATTCGCCGCAAAAAATCTTCGAAGCATCAGTTCTCGAGTAGGAATCGTACTTGGATGCCTGTGCCATCATTTCCTCCATGTTGCGGTAGTAATGCTCATCGACGATATCTGGCGTCCGGCATTTGACCCACAACGACTGGGGTTGCTCGTAACCGCAGGAGGAAATGACTTTCAATTGAGGATATTTCTTTTTGATCGCATCGTAGAATTGGCCGAACCGCCCGTCGTAAGTGCCGTTGCGATCCGGGCCGCTACGATCAAACCAGTCTTCGTTCCCAATTTCCACACAGGTGATCTTGAAAGGTTTAGGATGCCCGTCCTGGGCGCGCTCCGCGCCCCATCTGGTGGTCTTCGCATCGCCAGTGAGATACTCGATCTCCTCGAGTGCCTCCTGAACATAGGGATCCAGCTTCGGCCCCGCCGCAATAACACCCCCTTGGCCGAGACAATAGCCCGCGAAGACGGCGAGCAACGGTTCCATGTTCAAGTCTTCGCACCAGTCGGCAAATTCGAGCAGCCCAAAACCATCAGTGGACCAGTAACCCCACGGACTGGGATGGCCGGGGCGCCGTTCGAGCGGGCCAATGGTCTCCTTCCAATTGAACCGCTGATTAAATCCGTTGCCCTCAAGATAATTGCCGCCGGGGAACCGCAGAAACTTGGGTCTCATGGCGGCCAGCAATTCCATAATATCGGCGCGGTTGCCGTTCGTTCGATTCTTGTAAGTCGGCGGGAACAGCGAGATGTTTTGCAGCCACAGCGTTCCTGGGGCGCTCGTGGCGAGCTTAAACACATTTTCTTTCGAGGCGGGAACATCTCTGGTCTTTAGTTTGGTCTGGAATTTTTTCCATTGGGTGGTTAGCCCCAAGATTTCGGCGCGAGCAAAGGTCGTTTTGCCGTCGGCGCTTTCAATGCTGACAGTCACAGGGCCTCTGAACCCGGAATTCGCCTTGGCAAAGAAACACACGCTGTAGGTCGTCTTGGGCTTCACCGGAATGCCCCAGTAACCGCCGTTCGCAACGCCCACGGGAGAAGTGGAACTGGCTGACGAGGCATCGAGCTTGAGGCTGACGTTCAGGAATTCGTTCAACGGCGTATTCGTGTCGAGAACCATCGAGCCACTGCCGACGACCGTCCAGTACCTGGGCTTGGTGTCAGGTCGAAAGGTGACTGGAAGGTATTTTCCTGCCTCGTAAGTATCGGCAGAAACGCGCGGAACAACCGCATCTGCCTTGAAGGAACGATTGCGGATGAGTTCCCCGTAAAGTCCACCTTCATAGGCGAAGTTGATCTCCTCGGTCATCAGCCCGTACAGCATCGGGCTGACTCTGCCGGTCACCTTGCCCGCATCAATTTTCAGAACGACGGGTCCTGAGGACACGGTTGGAGCTGACGGGACACTGGCAAGAGCGGAAGGAGCGGCTAGCGCCGGGGCGGGAGCCATCGCGCTGCTCTCGGCGCCGGATTGAGGAATAATCTCGATCGCGCAGATTTGCGGATTCTCGACCTTGGGGGTGAAAGTCACCTTGATTTTGCCGTCAGTGACCTCAACGGGAACCGTTTCGACGTACGCTTTCAAAGGACCGCCGGCCTTAACCCAAACATCGAAGTCCTTAAACTCGTGGCCCTGGACGTTGAAAGAGAATACGCGTTCCCCCGGTCCAGTGATGCCTTCGAAGGTCTCAGCGAAGTGTAGCTTTATCACGTATTTCCCGTTGGGGACCGGCCAGGAAAAGGAGTCCATGCTGTAGTGTTCGGACCGGTAAAGATCGGGGTTTTTGGTGTTGGCGATTTGGATGTCCGGGCGTTCGATCGTTTCGCCGCCCTGGAACCCCTGGTCGGCCTGCCAGATATTGCCATCAGCATCCTTAACGGGCTCAGACTTACCGGCTTTAATCCGAATGCCGGTGACGTCGGCCGCGAGCAGGTTGGTTATAGAACCAGTGACTAAGAAGGCCCACGCAACGAGCACGAAGGATAGTTGTTTGTTCATAAACGACCGTATTCTCATGTATTACGCTCTCAGTGGAAGTTACGGGAACGGCGGGCCGACCAGAATGCGGAAAAAACCTAACGGACCATTGGTCATGTTGGCAGGCCAAGTGAATGGCATGACCGGCGAATTGGTCGTGAAGACCGGAATCCAGTTTACCAGGTTTGTGGAGGCCTGCACCTGATAATCCGGTCCGCTCGCACCGTTCACTTGCAAAGTCAGTTGACTGCCGTTCAGTGAAACCGTCGAGACCTGCGGAGGAGCCAGATTGGTGACAACGACTGTAAAAGTCCTGCTCGCGCTCAAGCTTGGCGTCCCATTGTCGGCTACCACAACGGTGAATGCGCTGGTCGTGTTCGCCTGCATCACCAGCGGTCGCCACGTCAGCAGGCCGGTGTTGGGGTTGATGGCCGCATTCGTCGGAGCGGTCGGTAGGCTATACGTCAGGATCTGCGGCGGAGCTTCGGCGTCGGTGGCGGTATTGGTGAGTGTCAGCGTTATACCCACGCCAATGGTCTGGTTGGCAATCGCCGGCAATGTCGGGGCCGTGTTGCTGGTGCCCCAGAACTCCACTTCTGCCACATTGCAGAATCCATTCGGCGGCCCGATGTAGCGGAGGTAACGGAAGCGCGTCGTATTGGTGATGGTCTGCACCGTCATCACCCCGTCTGGAGGTGCTGCCAAAATGGTGAACAAGGTCACCACGCCACTGCTGAAGTCGGCTACGTTGGCAGCCTGAAATTGACCGCCGACCATACGTGACGCGAACGTCGCACGCGGGCAGTATTTGATTTGCACCAACATGCTGTTGGTGTTGCCCAGATCCAAACCTGCCCAGTCACCGGTGGCGTTCACGGCATCATAAAACGTGCTGGTATTCCCATCGAACACTTTGGCGATCGTGTTGCCGCTGTTGTTCCAGGAACCGGGTGAGCCAATCACGCTGCCGGCAAGCTTCACGATGGGAGCCGGACTGAAGGCCCAAACCACGCCGGTGTTGGTGTTGATGCCGGCAATTTCGTCAACGCGCCAGTAATTGGCCACGTTCGCGAACATGGTCGGACTGAAACTAGTATCAGTTACGACACCAAGAAACTGAGGCGACCCCTGCGTGGACACCGCGACCGCGTTGGAACTACTTCCCAGATACACCGCATGGGAGACCGCGTTGCTGCCGGCGGTCCAACTTAAGGACGAGGTCAACGCGATACCGGTTGCTCCATTGGTGGGCGTGGGATTGGAAGCTGCGCCGACGGTGATCACTCTATCCAGCACCAGCGTGGTGATTGACTGCGGCGGCAAGGTTTGCACGGATGGCAACGCGCCTAATGACAGGAACGTATTGGTGCCGGCGTAGGTGTTGGTTCCGGCCGTTTGAAACACCCTTGATTGGCCAACCGGAAAGGTTCCGAAATTGAAACTCATGTACGATGGCGCCGTATCGCTGGAATTGATCAGCACCACCACCAGGCGCAAGCCGTCTGGCGACAGATAGGCGGAAGAGCTGATGTTGTTGTCCGTGTCGGTGATGCCCACCCGCTTGAATCCAGGCTGGATGTAATAAGAGAAATGCTTCATCGCCCAATATGCGGGCGTCAGCCACCAACCGTGCGATTGCGTCGTGACGCCCGGCGGCGCATTGGTCCAGGTGCTCTGGCTGGCATAAGGGTTTTCTATCTGAATCAACCCGCCGCCGGTGCCCGGCCACACCAGGCTCCAATAGTTAAAGCCGGAACACTTGGCGAGCGTGAGGCAATTGTGAATCAGCATAGCGGTTTCTCTCAAGCCGCCAACGCCGTACTCCGTCATGAAATGCGGCTTGCTCGGGAAGACATTGGTCGAGGAAGCCAGGCTGTTATTGTCGTCGCCGTATAAATGATAATTAATGCCGTAGAAATGGCTGCTGTTCAGGGTGGCGGCATAATTTGCAAGATCGTTGTAAGCGACGTGAACGACTTCCGGGGCGAGAATCTTCGGCGGCGAAGGAAAATTCGTCAGCTTGAGATATACCGCATCCAGCCCTTTGGAATAGCTGGCGTAATTGGTTCCATTCACCGTGTCTTCCGTGGGATGAAAAATGCAAGAATCATAACTCGCCACCCAGTCCGGCTCGTTTTGCATGCTGATCCAGGTGAGATTGACGCCGTTGGATTGATACGCGTTGAGAGAATCATACCAATACTGTCCGAAACCATCGTAAGCAAAAGTGCCATCCGCATTGGTTGTCAGGGTGCCGCCGTTACCTACCTGGCCGTTGCTCTTCAAAAAGGCCGGTGGCGACCACGAACTCATGTAAACTTGAACCGGATGAGCCAACAGCCGGTTGGCATTGGAAACAATCTCGGTGGCGGCGGAATCAAAACCGGTCAAGGGAGTCTGGTACCGATACCAGTCGCCCAGGCGCAGCATCGAGAGATTCAGCCCGGCAAAAGCGTTGCTATAAACCTCCTGCTTGTAATTGTAAGGAAGAGCCGTAATCCAGCCTGCGTAGAAGGCTGTCGCGCCGCCAAGCCCTTCGATAGTCTGAAAAACCTGTGCCGTATTGACCGTGGCGCTTTGTGGCGCCAGCACCGTAAACGGCGCACCGGCCGCGCCTTGAAGCGGTGTCGTATCGGTGGCAGTGACCATCAGGTTAACGCTGCCGTTCGGAGCGCCAACCGGCACGGTGAATGTGTTGGTGTAGATGTTGGCATTGCTCAGCACCAGCGAAGCGGCTGCGGAGCCGCCTATCGCACTCAAGTTCACCGTCACGTTCGTCACCGTTCCCGAGCCCGCTGTGACCGTGGCCGTCACCTGGAACGATTGCCCAATCATTCCATTGTTGGGACTAATCGAGGCCGCCACCGTCGGCGCGCCCACGGCAGGCAGCGAGGCAATGAACTCGAAGACTCCGCCATTCGGCGGAAAACCAAATGCGCCAGTCCGATCCAGATTGTTGATCGTATTGCCAAAGAAAGCCCGGCCCTTGGCGTATAACGGCGGAAATGTCCGCGATGCCGGGTTGGTGCTGGTGTTGTTCAGCTCGAAATGATCACTGCCATTTGTCGCCGCCAACTCAAAGAAATACGTCGTATTGGGACTGAGCGTCACATTTGCCCCGGACAAATCGAAGGTGAAATACGTGCCGAGCGCCGAGCCGGTGCCGCCGGTGTTGATGGAAGACCCGGTATAAACGGCGTTGGTCTCTAGAATCACCGCGTAACTTGTGCCCGACACTGTTCCAATGCGCACCGCAAACTTGTCGCCATTGTTGACTAGAAAATAAGTGCCGTTGTTTTGCCAGGAACCGCTTCCCGAATACACCTGGCGTAGCGTAAACGCCCGGAACGAGTAGCCCGCCACGTTAGCGCCAGTGGTAAACGATTGTGCTTTGCTGGTCCGGTCCGGACTGGAAACATAAGTGTATTGGTCGTTGTTGCCGGAACTACCGAATGGCGATCCAATTGTGTCGGTGCCTTCCACAACCGCACCAGGTAGATAGGATTGGTCGTAGGGGCCGACCGCCGGTGTGATCGTGCCGCTGGTCAGGTTGATTTGGGCTTGGGCCGACAGAAGCAGGCCAAAAAGTACCAAACCTGACCAAACGGCCAGGATTCCACCTCTGTTTCTATGACTTACCATATTCGGAACTCGCCGCTGCAGTGCAACAAAGCCATCATGTATAGCAGTCCCTCGTAGTAACGTTCCAATCCCTGCGGGGTCGGGGTATTCCAGAGTTCATCGACATACTTTTTCCAGCGCGGATTTGTCGCCGCAAGGCCGGCTACGGCGTTGACCGCAATCAGGCCTTGCGCGTGGCGGTCCTCCAGTTGTTGCCCGTCCAGCGTAAACACACAGCCGTAGTTCGTTCCTTTCGATTCAAAAAAGGCCTGCAGCTTGTCGCTCAATTCATGCTCGCGTGGATCCTTGGCCCACCACGACCAGTCCACCGACCAGTTGCCGGCGGTGCGGAAGGCGTCATAGCTGAAATTGGTCCCATAACGTCCCGATCGCGCGACGAGCGAGCCGTCGAAGTTCGCGTAACACGGATTTAACCCGGTGACCGGATGGGTCACCTTGACGAAGTACTCACGGCTCACGTCCGCTGCCTCTTTCCAGAAAGCGGCATCTTCCTTTGGCCCCCAGCGGGCCCAGAGTTCGTAGAATGCGGGGAGGTGATAGGATGGATCGCTGAATCGCGCGCGTTCATCGCTGGGACTGAATAGCACCATCTTGTGCTCCTCATCAAACAGCGGTCCCGCGCGAACTTTCCTGTTACCGCCCCGCCACGGCACTTCACCGTTGATGACCGGGCGGTGGCGCATCCTGGCGAGCAATTCGTCAGCCTGATCCTTGTAATTGAAAAGCCCGGTTCCACTACCCC
This sequence comes from uncultured Verrucomicrobiota bacterium, assembly GCA_964623885.1. Classification (GTDB taxonomy): domain Bacteria; phylum Verrucomicrobiota; class Verrucomicrobiia; order Limisphaerales; family UBA8199; genus CAZUVM01. Next base: position 28,815 of record CAZUVM010000239.1, on the reverse strand, counting down.
AGCGATGCGCAGCCAGGTATAGTGCCGTGACGTAGTACTCCTCGCCGTCCGGGGCAACAAACTGGCTCATGCGCGCGCCGTTGGTTCGCGCCTGCCAGGTAAAAAAACCGAATGAAGGATGGTTCGTGTCCGAAATGTAGAGATAGGTTTTCGACCAATTCCAGATGGCGTCAAACTCGGCCTTTTTGCCCAATTGCACAGCGATGATCATGGCGTAGGAGAGCCCTTCCGTGCGCACGTCGTGATGCTTGATATCGCTCACAAAAGCCAAGGGCCCATTGGTGTTGGTTCCCGCTTCGTAATACACGGTTTCATTGGTCGGGTTGCCGTGAAACAACTGCTGAAAAGAGGAATCAACTTTCTTCCGAATCTCGGTCTCCGATTGGCCGATCTCGGCGAACAGATTGCGATACCTGCCGGTCGCAAATGCGCCAGCCCCATCCGCCTTGGCGGGCGTCTCCGCTGCCTGGAGGAGGAGACCGGCGGTCAGCCAGACGCTGCAGAACTTCATTAGTGTAAGCCTCACGAAGACGCGTCGCCAAACTATCTGAGGAAGGCAGCTTCTGGCCAGTTAATCCTTAAACAGAAGCGGGGCGAACTCGCGCAGGCTGCGACGCCAGGTCAGGAATTCATGCGCGGTTTCCGGCGACACATACGCCGTGTTCTTGATGCCGGCATTTTCGAGGGCTTCGTGGTTGGAATTGATGTTGCTGGGATTCTCGCGACTGCCGCAACTGCAGAATACCACTTTGACCTTCTCCTTGAACCCGGATGTCTTCTCGACATCCGCCGGGGTGATGACGCCGCCGCTGAAGAGACCGATGTTGGAAAATGTGTCGAGATGCTTTAGCGTGATAATCCTGGTTTCCATGCCGCCCATGGAGAGGCCGGCCATGGCGCGATGAGGCTGATCGGAGAGCGTACGGAAGTTGGCGTCAATATAAGGGATTAGCTCATCGACAAGGACCACCTCGAATGCAGCGGCGGCCCCGGCAAAAGGATTCCCCCCGCCCCGACCTCCGGACCCTCCTCCAGCGGGCGCGGCATTGGTTCCGGCGGGTGACGCTTTGGTCGATCCAGCCGTTGCTGCCCCCGGTCCACCGCCACCGCGCCGCGCACCAGGTCCGGGTCCTTCATTGGTCAAACCGTAGGTCATGACAATGATGAAGGGTCTGGTCTTACCTTCGGCAATCAGGTTGTCCATGATCAGATTGGCGCGCCCTTGATTCCACCAGGCATACTCATTCTCACCCCAGCCATGCTGTAAATACAGCACGGGGTAACGCTTCGTCGCATCCTGATCGTAATCCGGCGGCGTATAAACATATGCGATGCGCGCAGTCACGGTGTTCGTGAACTTCGAAGGGAAAAGAACCTGCTGGACCCGGCCGTGCGGGACCTCTTTCACCGCGTAAAAATCCTGGTCGTGGGCCGGGATCTCGATCCCGCTTTCCCATCGCGTGGAACCGTAGAAGTTCAAGGTGCCGGGATCGTTGAACGTCCCTCCATCCACGGTGAGATGATAATAATGGAAACCTTCGTCCAATGGTCTTGCCGTGGTGCCCGTCCAAACGCCGTCTTCGCCTTTGGTGAGCGTCGTACCACCGCGTCCACCCAGGCCCACCCTGACGCTTTGGGCTTCGGGCGCCACGATGCGGAATCGCGCGTAGCGTTGCGAGTTGACCTGCGGATACTTCTGACCGGGCTGGTTCAATGTGGAGGGTTTGAAGTCTTCCAGCACTGCTTCGTTTGTTTGCGCCGCAGCTTGAAAGGCCGCAATAAGCGTGAAGCCAAGAATTGCAGTTTTCATAATATGGTTTTGATTGTGGAAACGTTGCGTGGTTGCGCTCGCTATTTGATCGCGATCAACATTTGTATGGAGGAATGTGCGGGGAAGCTGGTAATTCATGTCACGGCCCTGGAACCGAATCTTACTTAAAGAGGTGTTGGGCAAAAAGGTAGAGATTGCTCGACCATTCGGCGTCGTCGTGTGCATGTGAATCCACGTGCCAGACGTGCGGCACACCATTCTCCTTGAGCATCTTGTGGACGCCCTGGCTCACGCGGATCAGCCCGTCCTTGTTCCCGCAAGCAAGCCACAGCACCTTCAGCTTCTCTTTGGCAGTCTCAGGGTCAGACAGGAGCTTGGTATCGGGCGAGATGCCGCCAAATTCATAAGTATTCGGCGCCGACGAGAAGCCGCCGATATTCGCGAACGTTTCCGTGTGCGAGAGGCCTATGTTTAACGATTGGCCGCCCCCCATCGAGAGCCCCGCCAACGCGCGGTGTTCGCGATCGGCGAACACGGAGTAATGACTCTCGATGTAAGGGATGATGTCCTTCAGTAAGTCATTCTCGAATGGCGCCCCATAGCCCTCAAAACCGCCGCGCCTGCCGCGTTCAGCGGGACGCGCACTGGCTGCGGTGTTGGTGGAGTTGATATTGGCATCGCAATTAGGAAAAACCATGAGCATGGGCTGAATCTTTCCATCGGCCAGCAGGTTGTCTATGACGTTTGCGGCATGACACCCTTCCAGCCATTGGCGGTTGTTGGCACCGATACCATGCAGGAGATAGAGCACCGGGTATTTCAGGTCCGAGGAATACCCGGGCGGCGTATAGACACGCATCTGCCGACGCGTGCCGAGCGTCTTGGAATCGTACTCGACGACGTTCACCTCACCGTGGGCAACATTGTCGCGCCTGGCGTTAAAGCCGGCCGGTGGATCAGGAAACGCAGGCTTGTCGTCGGGTCCCAGCTCGATCGGCCCTCCAAATCCGCCTCGTCCTCCTCTGCGCGCGCCGGATCCTCCAGCTTGCGCGGGAGCACTGGCCGCCTCGCGTTTGGCCACGATTTCGGTTTTGGCAAAGTCGCCGGCCTGGCGTGTGAATTTGATTTCGTTCCCATCGGCCGAAATTTTTCCGGTGTAGCTGATGCGTATCTCTCGATCCGGGATACTTAATGTCTCGACGAATGAAATCGTATCGCCCTCGACCTTTCCTTCCTTCAGCTCGGCTTCGCGCTTCCGGTCACCAGCCTCTGAGTTGGCTTTCCCGGTCAATTTCCCGCCGTCCTGGTTGAACGTGAAGGTGTAGTTCTGGTGACCGATTTGCGAATCGAACTCGGATTTCCAGGTACCGGTGATATCGACGGCGAGCACGGTACCAACAGTACCAATGATGAAGCCGGCACAGGCCACCAGCGCGATTGATTTTCTCATAGATTGCTAAGTTTATGGGTGATGGTCATGTCTTCAAAAATCCCCAGACAGACGCCCGATTTTTGCCGTTATCGAGCGCCGGAAATTGTCAACGGCAGTTGTAATTTGATCGCGTCCGACGCGTCGCCGATCAGAACGTGGTAATCGCCAGGTTCTACGACATACTGTTTTTTCTCGGTATCCCAATACCGCAGACGCTCGGCTGGAATTCTTATCGTGACTTGTTTGGAATCGCCGCTCTTCAGGGACACGCGGCTGAACCCGCAAAGCGCCAGTTTCGGGTGCGGCACGTTGGAATTGACATGGCGGTAGTAGATTTGCGCCACTTCATCGCCATCCCGGGCGCCGGTGTTTTCCACGGTGAACGTCACTGTCAAAACGCCATCCGAGTCGATCTTAGGTGAATCCAACTTGCCGTCGCTGAAGTTGAACGTGGTGTAACTCAATCCGTGGCCGAAGGCGTAGAGTGGTTTACCGCTAAAATAGCGGTAGGTGCGGTTGCTCATCGAGTAATCGGTGAAAGACGGCAGGTCGTCCGTTGAACGGTAAAATGTAATGGGCAGATGACCGGAAGGATTGATTTCGCCGAAAAGCGCCTCGGCCACGGCTTGCCCGCCCAGTTCGCCTGGATACCAGGCCTGCAGGATGGCCCGCAGATGCTCGTCCTCCCACGGCAGCGCCATGGCCGAACCGCTGCAGTTGACCATGACCATGGGCTTGCCGAGGGCTTGAAGCGCTTTCACGAGATTCTCCTGTACTTCCGGCAGTTCAATCGCTTTGCGATCGAACCCTTCGCCTTCTTGCGCCGGGGTTATGCCACCGACGTACAGGATCAAATCCGCATTGGTTGCCAGGTCGAGAGCTTCGGCATAGAGTTCTGGTATGGGGCGCGTGGTTTTATTGTCCTGTCCGCTCCAGGGCGCCGTCGCTCTGTTTGTCGTTACCGGGCTGCCCAGGGCAAAGGTGACTTCGATGTTGGGGCCGGCCACTTGCTTGATGCCGTTCAGAATGGAAATCGGATGCGATGCCGAGCCGTGATAATTTCCTTCCAACATCGACTTGGAATCGCCATTGGGCCCAATCACGGCGATGCGCTTGAATTTAGTGCGATCTAGCGGAAGGATGCCGTCATTTTTCAGAAGCACCAAGGACTGTCGGGCGAGTTCAAGCGCAATCCTGCCGTGGTCCGGTGTATCGTTGTCCTTGCTCGAAGTATACTTTGAGTACGGAACTTTGTCCGGCGGATCAAAAAGACCTAGGCGAAAGCGCGTCCATAAGGTACAATACAAAGCGAGGTCAATTTCCTTCTCCGTCACCAGGCCTTGTTGAACAGCCCGCACCAACGCGTTGTAGTCTCCGCCACAGCAGAGGTTGCATCCGGCCTTGATTGCGGCAGCGGCGGCTTCCTCCGGCGTTTTCACGAAATGATGCTGCCGCCAAATATCACCGATAGCGTCGCAATCCGATACGATGTAGCCCTCGAACCTCCATCGGTTGCGCAATAGATCGGTCAACAATAGCGTGCTCGCACAACAAGGCGCCCCGAAAACCGAATTATAAGCGCCCATCACGCCGGCGACATGCCCCTCACGCACGACCCGCTCGAATTGCGGCAAATAGGTTTCGTAAAGATCGCGCTCAGACGGCTGGGCGTCAAAACGATGGCGCTGCGATTCCGGCCCGCTATGGACGGCGTAGTGTTTGGCGCAGGCCATCGCCAGCATATAATCGGGGTTGTCGCCCTGAATGCCTTTAACAAACTCGATCCCAATCTCGCTTGTTAGATAAGGATCTTCTCCGTAGGTTTCCTGGCCTCGGCCCCACCGCGGATCACGAAAAATGTTAATATTGGGCGTCCAGTAAGTCAGGCCATACCACCATTTGGAATCGCCGTTGTGCTGGTTGGCATAATCGTTGAACTTCGCGCGTCCCTCGATTCCGATGACAGTTCCCTCTTCGTGAAACAGTTTCGGATTCCATGAAGCAGCAGCCCCCACCGGCTCCGGGAATACAGTGGCAACACCGTTGTTGGCGACGCCGTGAAGCGCTTCGTTCCAGTAGTCGTACGCGGGCAGGCCGAGATTCGTAATCGCCGGAGCCGCGTTTTTTAATTGCGCAACTTTTTGTGCCAGTGACATGCGCCGAATTAAGTCGTCTGCGCGGTCTTTAAGGGCGTGCGACGGGTCGCGCCAGATGGGGGGCTCCTTAACCTCCGGCTCACGCTGGGCCGCAGCAGTAAAGGCATCCGCCAACTCCGATGCGCTGAAGGAAACTACCGACACGCCCTCCGCGTTCTTAAGATCAAACGTGTTGAATTTCGCCGTGCTCTTGTCGGCTACGAATGAAATCGTGAGCGGCCCGCGAGTCGCGTCGTCCTCATGTTCAACTGTACCTGTGATGGTCGCGACTTTGCGCGTCCCGCCCGCACTGGCAACTATATCAAAATCTTTGGTCAAAGTTTTATCGCCGGCGACTACATCAAATATGCGTTCACCGGGTCCGCTGGCGACCGTCTCAGCCACGCCAATGGTCAGGGTGTATTTGCCCGCGGGCAACTGACCAATGATGACAGAAAACTTTGCGCCGTTTATGTCCTCACGGAAAGCGGCGCCGTTGCCGGGCGCCCCTTCAATGGACACCGTCGGTCGGTCCTTATGATGGGTGAAGGCGCCGGTGACGTTCACCTGCGGTCCGCACGAGGAGCAGATTTCGTCCGCGGCCAATGCCGCCAAGCCTAAGAACAGCAATGCCGCAAATAATGCCCTGGCCCAGGGTGGGGTGCGGGTGCACTTCAGTTCAGGGCCTGGCTTGTTGCTGCTCGAGGAACTCTTCACGGCGAGTTGAAATTCCAGCGTCCTTTGTCGCTGTCGGGATCGAATTTGGCGAGTGTTGGCGTGCTGGCGCCGACGGCGGTCAGGGCCAGCGGTCCCTGGGAATTGGGCACAGCCTTAGGCATGATGCGATAGGCGCCATCGGTCAACTGGTCGATGCGCCACAGTTGTTCCGGCGCGCCCGTGAAAACCGGAACGGCTACAACCTCGGCGTCGGCAGTTGCGGCTAGCGCGCGCTTTGTTCCCTCAAGCGTGATCGTGAAGTAAGGAGAGCCCGGATAGCCGCCTGCGTTGGTGACAGCGTTGATCACCCATTTCTGATGCGGCCGCATCATATAATCGCCAAGGCGGACGCCGATGTCGCCGGCCGGCCAGTTTGACGACACCTGCGCGAGTTCTTGGAAGGGAATCGGCGTAACCGGCCCAACCGGCGCGCGGTTAAAACCCATGCCGCCACCATTGGGCGCGCCAGTCGTGCCGCTTGGACCATTGGTTCGGCCCGGACCTCCCCGACCCGGGCCGCCAAATCCGCCAAAGCCTCCACGCCGTCCCGGCATCCGCACGAAATCAACGGCCAATTCCAAAGAATAGCCGCTGCGTGAGGACTCAATTTCAAAAGTGCCGCCTTTGAAGTTGTCGCCGCCAACCGGCCATCCGTCTTTCCAAAGCAGGGGCCGAATATCCAACACGCTGCGCCCGCCTCGGTCTAAATCCGCCTCGTAATGACAGGAGAATTTCTGCACGCCCTCGCCAAGGTCCAACAGGCCGAAGTGTCCCGGCCCTACATAGCGACCGCTGGCGGCCACCACGAGCTTGCCGCCGCCCTTAAGCATCTCCTGGCCTATGTTGTCAACGTAGGGCCCCAACACATGCTTCGCCCGCCCGACGCGAATGTTGTAGGTGGAGTTGGCGCCGTCGCAACACGTCCCGTGCGTCCCCAAGAGATAATACCAGCCATCTCGATACAGCAAAGCGGTTGCTTCGCAATCAATGGCGGCATTGACCGGCTGGCTTCCTTCCACGCGTTTGCCCGTTTTCCGATCCAGCTCGACGATGCGGATGTAGCCAAAATACGTGCCATAGCTTAACCACAAACGTCCGTCAGTGGGATCGAGCAAAAACGCCGGATCGATGGCGTCGCAGTCTTCGACACCGTCAGACGAGGCGACGATTGTATCCTCCTTAAAACCGAAGTCGGGAGACTTGGGATCCAGCGTCCTGGTCCACATGGTGTGGACTCTAGAAGCGTGGCCTCCGCCCAACCCGCCACCGCCTGTGGCATAGCTCACGTAGTAGCGATCTCCAATATGGATGATATCAGGCGCCACTCCTCCGCCAGGACGCACGGCCCCGCTGTGCCACGTCCAGCCATCGTCGGAAATCAACCCGCCGCCTCCGGTGCCGAAGGTGTAAAACTTGCCGTCGCACTGCACGACCGTCGAAGGATCGTGGATGTAAGGTTCGCCATCCAAAGCCCATGCCCGGCTCGAAACCAAAATCGCGAGCAGTGCGGAAATCGCTGTCCAAAGATGTCGGTATATCATCGGGTCATTTCCGGGAGTTGTTAAGATCCATCGTGAGGTCCTTGATTGGCTTTCCCTTCTCATCGATGAATCGGACACAAAAATCACTCAACCCTGGACCATTGATAACTGCGCCGCGGATAACATTTTTGCCTTGTTTGAGGGTGACACGTTTGGACACACAATCGTCCGCCACCATGCGGCGGTCTCCGAAAAGGTCCACCGCTTCCTCTCCATTGAGCCACCACATGGAGGCCGAGTTGGAACCAACCGCCATGCGAACCCCTTTCAGCTCCCGTGAGCAGTCAATAACTGTAACCGCCCAAAACACCACGCCGTAGGTTCGTTTGTTTAAGCCGTAGGCAAACCGGAACAGTTTGACGTTGAAAGTGGGCGAATCTACAGCGTGCCAGGCGAGTTCCTCATCGCCTACCGTCACTTTGTCGCCGTCGTGGGGAATAACCGTGAACTGGCCAGGGAAATAATTGGTCGTGAGATTGGCCCGCACGTAAGAGTCGGTAAATCCCGCGTTGCTGCGATTCGGTTTGTCGAGCGGCTCCAGGAGCAGCCAGCGCTGCAGAAACCCCTCCGAGTCAGTTGCCTTGGGCAACAAGGTCGCCGGAGTGAAGTATGGCGCCAAACTGCGAGGCGTACTGTCTGATGCGGAACATACTTGAAGCCTCAATGCGGTTAGGATTCCACAAAAGAGCGTTATCCAGTTTCTCAGTTTATTCATAGCAAACTAAGGTTTCGGATTTTGGAGATAAATCCCCCTTCGTTAATGTATTTAACACTAACCAAGTCCCAATTGGATAGCGCCTGGGACAGAGCCAGCAAATCTAAGGTGGTTCGTCCGCGCCAGAATACGAAGGTCAACCAAAAGCGCGAAAATGAGAATTGCAGTCTTCATCGGGCTTTAACATTACTTCCAAGGAACTGCGGATTTTGGACAGTCGATTTCGAGCTTCGACGAGGCCGGCGCCACAGCCTCTCAGGTTTGTGGTTCGTGCGTAAAGATTTTTGCGCTCGGCTTCGGAAATGTAAGCAGCCTGGGAGTAATTTCAGAATTCGGCAGGCGGTTCAAGCCTGACAAATGTCATATCCCAATGCGTCGGCGTTGCTGGTATTAATATCCTATGAAGTCAACCTCATCTCTCATGGCGGTTGCCTTCCTCCTTTTGACGGGTACTCGGAAACGGCGCGTCCGTGGGAAAGGTGGGGTATTCCGTCGGTGAAAAACCTTTGAAGCTCATCAACACCGCTCTTCAGCGGGGTGGTGGCTGGCGCGATCGCGAGCAACTGCTCGGGCAGTTACTCCAAGAACCGAAGCGGCCGGGACCGCAGCAAACCGCAAAGTGCGGTTCGGTTCGTACACTTTCGCGCGATCACCCCGCTGAAGAGCGGCCTTGATGAACGTTTATCTACGCTGATGAAAGCCTCTGATTCATCGGCTTCGGCAGAGGGTGCTCGGGGAGATCTGGGGCAACTCCGACGCCTTCCATTTTGCTTACCTGACCGTTACAGGGTATTGCACGGTTTTTGCCCGCGTCACTTCGGGGTTCAGAACACTGATCCCTGAGGCCAAGGCTGGAATGACGATACGAGAAACACTGAGTTCTGGTTCGGCCCACACACACGACGACGAACATGGTTATGACTGAGCCTTACTCCACCGTGACGCTTTTGGCGAGGTTGCGAGGCTTATCGACGTCGCAGCCGCGCAGGACGGCGATGTGGTAGGCCAGCAATTGCAGCGGCAGAACGGTCAATAGCGGGGTCAGGCAATCCAAGGTGGGGGGCACGTATAGAATTTCGTCGACCTTCTTCGATAACGCGGTGTTGCCTTCGGTGGTGACGGCAATGACCGGGCCACACCGGGCTTTCACTTCCTCGATGTTGCTTTGGGTTTTCTCGTAAATCTGGTCGGTCGGCGCGACGAACACGCTGGGCGTTTCCGGCGCGATCAGCGCGATGGGGCCGTGCTTCATTTCCGCGGCCGGATAGCCCTCGGCATGGATGTAAGAGATTTCCTTCAGCTTCAGGGCGCCTTCGAGCGCGACGGGAAAGCTGTACTGGCGGCCCAGGAAGAGGAAATCTCCGGCGGCCTGGTATTTTTCGGCGATGTCGCGGACGCGATCGTTCTGGGCCAGGACGCGCTCGAGCAGCCCGGGTAAGGCTTCCAGCGCGCGCAGGATCTGCGCGCCGGACTGGGTCGAAAGCATGCGGATACGCCCCATGAACAGCGCGAACAAAGTCAGCACGGTGACCTGCGAGGTGAAGGCTTTGGTCGAGGCGACGCCGATTTCCGGGCCGGCGTGCAGGTAGATGCCGCCGTCGGCTTCGCGCGCGATGGTGCTGCCGACCACGTTGCAGATGGCGAGGACCTTGTGGCCGCGGCGTTTGGTTTCGCGCATGCCGGCGAGGGTGTCGAGCGTTTCGCCGGATTGGGTGATCACCAGCAGCAAGGTGTTTTTATCAAACGGCGCGTTCCGATACCGGAATTCGCTCGCGTACTCGACTTCGGTGGGAATGTGGGCAAGTTCCTCGAGGAGATATTCGCCAATCAGGCCGGCGTGCCAGCTGGTGCCGCAAGCGGCGATGACAACGCGGTCGACGGCGCGCAGTTCGGCGGTGGACATGTTCAGTCCGCCGAACCTGGCCATGGCGGCATCGTAGTCGATGCGCCCGCGCAACGCGTTGCGGATGGTCTGGGGTTGCTCAAAGATTTCCTTGAGCATGAAATGGGCGTGTTCGCCTTTCTCGGCGGCTTCAGGCGTAAAATCGAGCTGGCTGACCTTGACCTGGGCCGTGCCGCTGCCCAGCGATTGCACATCAAAACGGTCGTTCGTGAGCGTGACGACTTCGTAATCGTTCAGGTAGATGACCTGCCGGGTATGGGACACCAGGGCGGAAGCGTCGCTGGCCAGCAGGTTTTCGCCGTCGCCGACGCCAACAATCAGCGGCGAGCCGCGTCGCGCGCCGACCATCACGCCGGGGTGGTCGGCGGAGACGACCGCGATGCCATACGTGCCGGTGACTTCGGGCAGAGCATTGAGCACCGCTTGCGCCAGCGGGTGCACGCTGTTGGTTCCGGAACCGAGGTGGTCATAATGATCGCCGATCAAATGCGCGAGAACTTCCGTGTCGGTCGACGATTTGAAAGTGTGGCCCTCGCCGGCCAGCCGTTGTTTGAGGGCTTCAAAGTTTTCAATGACACCGTTGTGCACGACCGCAATGCGACCCTTTTGATCGAGGTGCGGGTGTGAGTTCTCGTCAGAGGGCGGTCCGTGGGTAGCCCAGCGGGTGTGGCCGATGCCGGAAGTGCCAGGCAACGGCTGATTTTTCAGCGAACGCGCCAAGCCCTCGTCGATCTTGCCTTTCTTCTTATGAAGCTGCAGTTCGCCGTCGCGGATGATCGCCAATCCCGCGCTGTCATAACCGCGATACTCAAGCCGGCGCAATCCTTCGAGCAGGATTGGCGCTGCCTGACGCTTACCGACGTAACCTACGATGCCGCACATAACGGATACTGGATGGTAGATGCTGGATGGATGCTGGATACTGGATAAAAGAGTGATGCGTGAAACGTGAAACGTGATCCGCCTTCGCTAAAGCTACGGCAGACAGGTGAAAACCAAGCGGCCAATGGCTCTTGGCTACCCACGGTTTGCTGGTCAAAAAAATGCATGATTACTTCTTTGGAACGGGTACGAAGAGCACTTTTCAAGCCATGCCAGAGATGATGCCAAATCACGGCCGAGCTCTTCTTCATCTGCGTTCATCTGTGGTTAAACTGAATCGTTCTGGCTTATTTAGCTGTCGTTCGCCCGATAATCCAACCGGCAGCGGCGGGCAGATCGTCTACGACCACCGCGCCGTGGAGCAGGGCCGCGGACTGCGGCTCGAGTTCAGCCCCATACCCGGTTCGCACAAGAATACTGGAATCGACGCCGGCGTTCCAGCCGCATTCCAGATCGATCAATTTGTCGCCGATCAAATAGCTCCGTGCCAAATCCAAGCCGAACTCGTCGCGGGCGTCGAACAGGAATTGCGGGGAGGGCTTGCGACCACGGCTGGGAACATCAGGGGCTTCAGGAGCAATGTAGATTTTTTCGATACGAGCGCCGAATCCCGCAAGCTCCGCCAGCAGGCGCCGGTTGACGCGCTCGACGTCCGCCAGTGTGAAATAGCCGCGGCCAACACCGGATTGGTTCGATACAATGAACAGTTTAAAGCCGGCGTCCTGCAGCTTTTTGAGAGCGGGCGCAGCACCGGGAAAAACCACGACGTCCTCGGGGCGAAACAGGTAGTTCCGCTCTTCGATGATGGTGCCGTCGCGGTCCAAAAAAACAGCCTGGTTCATGATCTGAGTTGGCAGATGACAGTGTGGGGCAGGGGCGGGTATGGATGCAAGCCGGACGTGCTGACCGATTCACCGCAGTGACGCGAAGCGCGCGGGAGAAACGCAGAGAAAACGCCAACGGGAAAACGGAAAGGTTAGGCTCACGCTAAGACGCCAAGATGGAAAGGAATTGGGCTGAGAAGAATTCAAAGATCCAATGATCCAATGTTGAAGGTTGAGCTGTTGAGATCGTCAACGATTCTCCTAAAGAATTCTTTGCGTCTTGGCGTCTTCCCATGAGACAGAAAGCCGCGACATTGATAATTAAGCGCTGTCTCAAGACATCACGAGCAGGGCCGTTTCGGCCCAGGAAGCTTGGCGTGAAACGCGAGTGTATTTCGTGGTTTCCAGTTTTTAGGCAGCGCGGCGCTCCTCTTGTTCGATTCTCAATCGTGCCTAAGTCTTTGATTTCGCGCTCGCATCCGTGCGCTGGGATAGTCAAAATTCAAGCGGTATTGGGGCTGCTGAATAAAGCAAGGGCTGCTTGGTCTAACGGTTGAATGACTGGCAACACGGTAAAACTTATGAAAAAACTAACCAGCTTTGCACTGATGACCGCGGGTGTCGTGGCCCTGTCGGGCTGCGTGACCGAGGCGCCCGAACAGGTGCCCGTAACACAGGTCCCGCCGCCGGCGCCGGTGGTGGTGGATACAAACGGCGGTCTTTCACCGACCTGCGGCGAGGTGCTGCGCCTGTCACAAGCCGGCACGAGCCAGGACGTCATTCTCGCTTACGTGCAAAACACGAGCGGTCCGTTTTATGTGGGCGCCGACCAGATCGTTTACCTCCAGAACAACGGCGTTTCCCAGGGCGTCATCACCGCGATGTTGAATCATGACCAGGCGTTACGAGCGCAAGGTGTGCCGGTGACCGCGCCTGTTGTCGCGGCACTGCCCGTAGCGACTCCGCCGCCGGTTTATGTCAGCAGCCCGCCTCCCGATGTCGCGTACTTTTATGATGATCTGAAACCGTATGGAGCGTGGATCCAAGTGGACGGGATCGGCTGGTGCTGGCAACCAACGGTGGTGGTCTCCAGTCCGGCTTGGCGGCCTTATTGCGATGCCGGCCATTGGGTCTACACCGATGCCGGGTGGTATTGGCAATCGGATTATTCCTGGGGTTGGGCGCCGTTTCATTATGGCCGCTGGCAACAGAGCGATCGCTGCGGCTGGGTCTGGGTGCCGGACCGCGTTTGGGGTCCGTCGTGGGTCGTGTGGCGCACGCAAGGCGATTATTGCGGATGGGCGCCCTTGCCGCCGCATGCGGATTTCGACGCGCATCTCGGCTGGCGGTTCAACGGCGTCAGCGTGGCGGTGAATTTCGATTTCGGGCTGCATCCTGACCATTTCACATTTGTCAGGTACGGCGATTTTGATGCGCACGATTTAGGCCATCGCCGGCTCGACCAGCCGCAGGTGACGAAGATCTATAACAATACGACCATCATTAATAATTACGTGGTGAACAATAACACGGTGATTAACCAGGGCGTTCGTGTTGACCGCGTTGCACAAGCAACTCATACGAATATTCGCCAGGTCCAAATCCACGACGTGCCTGCGAGCACGGCGGCGGCGAATCACTCCCATGGTCAGAACGGGACGGAAGTCGCTTATCGGACTGAATTGAAAACGCCGGCTCGGCCGACCACCGAAATGGTGGCGCAAAAGGTGGATGACCGGCATCCGGTGGTGGCGCATTCAACAGCGGCGCACCAGGTTCACAGCGCGCCGCAATCAACCGCGCCCGGGCAAGCGACAACTCCGAGCCGGCCGTATCAGCCGGCGCCTGGAACATCAGTGGCGGCTGCACACACGGCACCGCCGCCCAGCGCGGAGCAGCACCCGTTTAACCCGGTGACCCGTCCGGCGCCCAACACTGGAACGGCACCGACGGCGCCCGCCGCCCATACTGCGCCGCAACCCAAGCCGCCGACCCGCACAACGACAGCGTTCTTGCCGGCGCCTAAGCCAGCGCCCACTGTACCCAAAGTGGCGATGAACGAGCCCGGAACAGCGCCGGGCGGCAATAACAGCCAGCTTCACCCGCTGCGGATCGGCGCGCAAACGCCAAGTGGCGGCGCAGGCGTGGCGAACAACCCGCACGTCTATCAGCCCAAGAGCGCGCACCAGGCCGCCGAAACTCGCGGCTTGCCAAATGGAAATTCCCGCCAGGCGCCCAATGCGCACGCCGCAAACCCGGCAAAGGAACAACAGAAACAACATCCTGAGTAAGAATCTCGCCACACCGGAACGAACAGGTTCACGCCAAGACGCAGAGACGCCAAGGTTTTACTACCGAGAGACTAAGTTTCCGTTGCACGTTGATGATGCCGGGTTCTACTTCCTTTTTCGTAATACGTTCACCTCATCTTTGCGTCTTAGCGTCTTAGCGTGAGTCAACGCTACCTGATTTCATCGAAGTTTTGACACCAAGACCCAGAGCGCCAAGGTTTGTCTCAGGAAGACCATTGACCACACGCTCAATTCCATCCTTCATCAGATTGCATCCAAAGTTGAGTACAAATCCTAGCCTCAGTCCTTTGAGTTTCAAATACGTGAAAACTTGCTTCGGGTGCACCTTGCTCGATTGCTCGACCGACTTGAGTTCTAGAATGACCTTACCCTCCACAATAATGTCCGCCCGGAATCCTTCTTCGAACCGCATTCCGCCATAAACGATTTGTACGGGCACTTGGCGCTCTACTCGTAAACCACGCCGCTCAAGTTCTCTCGCTAGCACCACCTCATATACCGTCTCAAGCAACCCAGGGCCAAGTTCCCGATGCACCTTCACGGCGGCGTCTACCACCTCTTTGCCGATTTGATTCTCATCCATGTTGGCGACTCACCCCGCTAGGGCTTCCCTTTCATTAATGGCACGTTACTTCTTCCGCCCTGAATGTAAAGCATATTCCTATGAGGAACTCACGGCAAGACGCAAAGCTTTTTCTGAAAGGACATCTGGCTTCCGATGCCCTTAAGATGCGGTTTTCTGCTACCGTCTTCGAAACATGTTCTTTTTATTCTTCGCGTCTTGGCGTGAGAATCGCATATCTGGCTACTTTCAGCTTTTCATTTGTACTTGCCACAGTAGCATTCCGCGCGCGTTGCATACGTCCTGTTAAGCTTATGAAATCCATCCGTCCGCTTCTGGTCTGGGCATTCGCCCTGGCTGTTTCCACCTTGCCTGGTCTCGCTGAAGTCAAGCCCCTCGTTGAGCACAATGACAATGACCATGCTTCATCGGCCTTCAAGTTCAAATCCATCCCGCCTCCGGCGAAAGACGACCTGGCCACCAAGGCCAAGTTCGCCATTGTCGACGGCGAGCAGGACGAAAACGGAGGCGACCTCGACAAATTGCACGATGGGAAAGTTCCCGCCGAAGAGGATGCGCCGAGCGATAATTTCTTTTTCAACGCCGGCACCGAGGGCGGGCGGCTGCTCATTGATTTGGGAAATGTCACGGAAGTGAAGCAGATCAATACTTATTCGTGGCATCCCAACACGCGCGGTCCGCAGGTTTACAAACTATATGCCAGCGACGGCAAAGAGGATGGTTTTAATGCCCAGCCCAAAAAAGCCGTGTCGCCGGAAAAATGCGGGTGGAAACTGGTGGCGTCGGTGGACACCCGGCCTAAAGACGGCGAAGGCGGCGGGCAATACGCGGTCAGTATCTCGGATTCAGATGGAGCGCTGGGGAAGTACTGTTATCTGCTTTTCGATATTTCGCGCACGGAAGATGGCGACACGTTTGGCAACACGTTTTATAGCGAAATCGATGTCATCGGCCAGGAAGCAGCCGGCAGTGCCGCCGGCAAGACGGCGGACGCCGCGCCTTTCACCATTCAGTCACCGGATGGCTATTGTGAGATCGCCATTGATACCTCGGGCGCGCCCGATCTCAAGGATTGGGCGGAGCAAAAACTGGCTCCGGTTTTGGCGGCCTGGTATCCCAAGCTGACGGCGATGATGGCCAGCGAAGGGTTCACTCCGCCAAAACGGTTTTCGGTCTTTATTCGTCCCGGCAATGGCGTTGCCGCCACCGGCGGAACACGCGTGACCGCTAATTCCAATTGGCTGAAGCGGGAACTCAATCGCGAGGCGGTGGGCGCCCTCCTCCATGAAGAGGTGCACGTCGTGCAGCAATACGGCGGCGGCCGGCGCAATAATCCAGACGGGCCCCGCGTGCGCCCCCCCGGCTGGCTGGTCGAAGGCATTCCCGATTATATCCGCTGGTTTCTGTACGAGCCGCAAAGCCACGGCGCCGATGCCATTTATTTCAAGTCTCGCCGCAATCCTCCTCCGCTGAGGTATGACGGATTGTATCGCATCACGGCGAATTTCCTCAACTACGTGGTCGAGCACTACGACAAAGACAAAACCTTCATAACGAAGCTGAACGCCGTCTGCCGCCAGGGCAAATACTCCGATGACATTTGGAAAGACCAAACGGGCAAAACCTTAATCGAACTGAACGACGAATGGAAAGCAGCGTTGGAAAAGGAGATGGCAGCACTGCCGGCCGTAGCCGCAGCCACGACTTCGGAAACTGCGTCCACCCAAACAACGGCCGCGGCGGACAGCCAAATCAATGCGTTGACCGAGTCGGAGAAAGCTGCCGGCTGGAAGTTGCTATTTAACGGCAAAGACTTCACGGGCTGGCACAATTTCAAACGCGAAGGAGTGCGGCCCGGCTGGGAAGTTAAGGATGGAGCGCTGGTTTGCGTTGACCCGCATAATGCGGGAGATATCGTGACCGCCGATCAGTACGAATGGTTCGAACTGCAGCTCGATTACAATATTTCCAAAGCGGGCAACAGCGGGATCATGTTCCATGTCACGGACCAGGGGGGTGCTGCCTGGGCGACCGGCCCCGAGTTCCAGCTCGAAGACAATGTCGAGGCGGCCGACCGAATTCGTTGCGGCTGGCTGTACGCGCTTTATCAGCCGCCGGACGATCCCAAGACCGGCAAGCCGCTTGATGCCACGAAGCCCGTCGGCGAATGGAATCACGTCCGGCTGCTGGTTACACCGGAAAAATGTGTCCACGAGATCAACGGCGTGAAGTATTTCGAGTACGTGCTGGGCAGCGAGGATTTCAACAGCCGGGTTGCGAAAAGCAAATTCGCCCGCATGCCCAGTTTCGCGAAATCCAACACGGGCTATCTCTGCCTGCAAGGTGACCACGGCCAGGTGATGTTTCGCAATATCAAGGTGCTGCCGATTCCGGCGAAGTAGCGAACCGTGGCGTTTAGATGCTATTGCCCAAGGGCTGGCGCCTGTTTTTGCCATCGCCTCTGTTAGAGCATTTCAAGGGCGCTTGAGCCAGCAGCAAACGCCGTTAGGCGTGACCTGTTTATAGAAACGAACCGCTCACCCTAACTCTTTTTGTTTTTCAGCGGCGCGGCCTTCGAAAGCATCTGACGTTTCTCTTTTGCGTCCGAGTATACCGACTGGTTTCGGTTGACCGGAAGCCGCGCCGCTGAAAACAAAAATGGAAAATGGTGAGGGCGTGGTCCTCTATAAACAGGTCACGCCTAGCGGCGTTTTGCATTAAGGCGATTGGTTTGGATTGCAATGGACCGGACCAACCGTTCGCGACCAGATGGTCTACTTCCGATTCGGCTCCGCCGTCTACTTATTTGGCCCCGGCCGCGAACACGTTATCGAGGATGACTTCTTTGGTCTTCCACAAAAGGGCCATGGTCATGGCCAGTGGGAGCAACACCAGAGGAACCAGCAGTATGAGCAGCCACAGATCCGGACGTTCGCCCAGCATCCGGAACAGCATCTGGAGCTGGATGGGCGGGTCCGGTAATTTGCTGAACGCCAGGTAAAAAAGTCCAAGCACCCCGGTCACCGCGAGCAGGTTTAGATTCAAGGCGGTGAACTGGCGCATCTCGAGGCGCAGGGCTTCATCGGGCAACATGGCACCGAGGCGTCTGAGCACCAGGTTTAGGCAAACCAGGAACAACAAAGCGTTGGCCGTCATGATAATCACCATAATGCCAAAGAAGGTGTTGCCCGGCACCCGATTGGACCAAAAGAGGAAGGGGCTCAGACCGAAACTGATTAGACCGACAATGAAAGCGCGGTCGAGCGCGTTGCGCCAGACCCGTTCCTGCTTTTGAAAGGCGGCAAGCTGCCACAGGCCGAACAACAACAGCCCGGTGCAGACCAGTCCTGGCACGACACCGAAACTTTTGAGAAAATCGCTCTTAGCCACGTTGAAGCAAACGATCAAAGCCAAAGGCAGCCCCCAAAACAAAGCGGACAACCCGCGCACCAGCCGCCCGAGCGAAGGCATGAGGTCGGGGTTAGGGGTGACCTCAGCCATCAGAAACTCAGATACGTGTACTCCTTCAAACCTTTTTCGTAATCGTCCAGCAGCCGCATCGCCTCGGAAGGTTTCATGCGGTCGGATTTGATGGCCTCATCCACCTGGGCTTTCATCTGGCGCTTTAATTCCTTCTCATCGTACTGCACCGAATCGAGTGCCTGAACGATGGTAGTGCCTTCGATGATTTCCTCGACGTAATAGCCGGCAGGCTCATCCGGATCGAGGAACACGTGGACTTCATTAACGCGGCCGAACAGGTTGTGCAGGTCACCCATGATATCCTGGTAGGCACCCATGAGGAAAAACCCAATGTAGTAGGGTTCGGGGAGGCCGTTGCCATTGGTATTCAGGGGGTGCAGCGAAAGGGTGTCGCGGACATCGCGCAAATCAATGAATTTGTTTACCTGGCCGTCCGAATCGCAGGTGATATCCACGAGCGTCGCTTCGCGGGTAGGCCGTTCATGGAGCCGGCTCACCGGCATGACGGGGAACAACTGGCCGAGCGCCCAGTGATCCAGCAGCGATTGAAAAACGGAAAAGTTGCAGAGGTATTGATCGCCGAGAGAATCCTCGAGCTTGCGAATTTCTTCCGGCAGGTACGCCTGGCCTTTATAGCTGTCGACGACCTCTTTGCTGATTTCCCAATAGAGATTCTCGATCTTGGCTTTTTCGGGCAAATCCAACATGCCCAGGGTGAACATGTGCTGGGCATCTTCTTTTCGTTCGAGGGCGTCGTGATAGGCCTCGAGCTTGTTCAGTTTGGGAAGGTTTTTGCGGATGTCGATCAGCTCCTTGACGAGCGCGTGCTCGTTTTCGGTGTACTGGATAAAATCACCGGGACGGATCTTGGCGATCGAACCGAAGACTTCGACAATCAACACGCTGTGGTGCGCGACCACCGCCCGGCCGCTCTCGCTGATTAGGTCCGGATGCGGCACCTTCTCGGCGTTGCACACATCCGCGACATAATAAACGATGTCGTTGGCATATTCTTGGAGTGTGTAATTGGTGGAGCTGTCGAAGGCCGAGCGGCTGCCGTCGTAATCCACACCCAGGCCGCCGC
The DNA here is from genome assembly GCA_964623885.1 of uncultured Verrucomicrobiota bacterium. Classification (GTDB taxonomy): domain Bacteria; phylum Verrucomicrobiota; class Verrucomicrobiia; order Limisphaerales; family UBA8199; genus CAZUVM01. Next base: position 9,433 of record CAZUVM010000239.1, on the reverse strand, counting down.
CGACGTCCAGGAACTCGATCGGGAATCCCATCTTTTGCAGCTTGGCGTAGAAGCGCGCCGCTTCCTGCACGGCGCGTTTGACGATTAAAATGTCGGGCACCTGGGAACCGATATGAAAGTGGAGGAGTTTGAAGCAGTGCCCCAGGCCCTCGGCCTTGAGCATTTCGGTGGCCGCGAGCAGTTCCGCGGTGCTCAAACCGAATTTGGCATTTTCTCCCGCGCTCTCCGCCCATTTGCCTCCGCCTTTGCTCAACAGTCGCGCCCGCACGCCCAGCAATGGTTCGACGCCGAGTTGCTTGGAGATGGAGATGATCTGGCGCAGCTCCTCGAGTTTCTCGACGACCATGATCACCTTTTTGCCCAGCTTCGTGCCCAGCAGCGCCATGCGCACGAACGCAGCGTCCTTGTAACCGTTGCAAACGATCAGGCTGCCCATCTGGCTTTGCAACGCCAGTCCCGCGAACAGTTCCGGCTTGCTGCCGACTTCCAGCCCGAAGTCAAACGGCTTGCCCGCATCGAGGATTTCTTCAACCACCTCGCGAAGCTGGTTCACTTTGATTGGGAAAACGCCGCGGTATTTGCCCTGGTAATTGAACTCGGTGATGGCGGCACGAAAAGCGAGATTTATCTGCTCGACACGGTGACGAAGAATGTCCTGAAACCGGATAAGCACAGGAAATTTGAGCCCGCGCGCCTTGGCTTCCTCAATCACATCGGTCAGGTCTACGGATGCGCCGGTGTCACGCAACGGTTTGGCGACAACCCGACCGGCATCACTAATATCAAAGTATTCGGCTCCCCAGCGATGTATGTTGTACAAGTTGCGCGCCTGCTGGACATCCCAGTGGTCGCTGGCGGCCTCGCTCGAGTTACTCATTCGATTACTTCTAACCGACCCGCACTATAGAACGCTGCGGTGGGAATTCAATATTGCGATTTAAAAATTTTTGTGACGACGGAAGACGGATGTGAATATCATGTGAATAAGTCTTCGGACCGTGAAAACGCATTTGCCACTCCGCGGTCGAACCTTGAAAATGAGCGCATGCTGACGCTTTCCGGCATTCGCAAGACTTACGGCGCGCGAGTGTTGTTTTCCGACGCGGCTTTGCAGGTCAATGGCGAGGACCGTATCGGGCTCGTGGGCCCGAACGGAGCCGGCAAGACCACATTGTTCTCGATCATTCTCGGGCAGGACACTCCTGATGAAGGGCAGATCACATTCGAGCGCGGCGTCTCGGTGGGATATCTGCCGCAGGAAAACGCGCCGGCGGGAGATGAAACGGTAATTGAATTGGCGACGGGAATCGTTCCGGATTACGTGAAGCTTCGTCGGATTATCAAAGCCTGGGAGGCGGACCACCCAGTGGAGATGTTGCATCCCGAAGAGATTCACGACGACGTTCATGAGCGGTTCAAAGAACTGGGCGGCTATCAACTGGAAGCGAAGGCGAAGCAAATTCTGCGAGGCCTGAGTTTTCGCGAGAAAGATTTCGAACGACCGGCAAGGGAAATGAGTGGCGGCTGGGTAATGCGCGCGCACCTGGCGCGATTACTCACGCAAGAGCCGGACCTGTTGCTGTTGGACGAACCGACGAACCACTTGGACCTGGAGGCGCTGCTTTGGTTTCAGGAGTACCTGAAGAGTTACCCGGGTGCGATTCTGGTCATTTCGCACGATCGTGAGTTTCTCAACCAGATCGTCGGAAGCATTGTGGAAATTCGCCAGAGCCGGTTGATCCGTTATCGCGGCAATTACGATAATTACCTGGAGCAACGCGAGGCCCACGAACAGCAAATGCTTGCCGCGTTCAAACATCAGGAACGCGAAATTGCTCGGCTGATGGAATTCGTGAACCGGTTTCGCGCCAAAAACACAAAGGCGACTCAAGCCCAAAGCAAGCTAAAGCAAATCGAACGGATGGAGCGCGTTGAGGCGCCGTCGCAAACGGAAGCAGAAATCGATTTTCATTTTCCACAACCGCAGCGCAGCGGACTGCGCGTGATAAAACTGGAGGGCATCCACCACGCGTATGGTGAGAACGTGGTCTATCGCGGCATGGATTTTCAAGCCGAGCACGGGCAGCGCATTGTCCTTGTCGGCCCCAACGGCGCGGGCAAATCCACTTTGCTAAAACTGCTCGCCGGAGTTTTAGTGCCGCAGCAAGGCGAGCGAAGCTTGGGCCACAATGTCCATGCGGGATATTACTCGCAATACCGAGTCGACATGCTCAAGGACGAGCGAACCGTGCTCGAAGAGGCATTGGACACGCCGCAGCGGGTCAGCGAGCAATTTGTTCGCACATTGTTGGGCTGCTTTCTTTTTCGAGGTGATGATGTGTTCAAACGGGTCGATGTCTTGAGCGGAGGTGAAAAGAGCCGATTGGCGCTGGTGAAACTGCTGCTGGATCCGCCCAACCTGTTGCTGATGGACGAGCCCACCACACACCTCGATCTCTCCAGCGTTGACGCTTTGGCTTATGCGCTCGATCAGTTCAAAGGCACATTGATCTTCATCAGTCACGACGTTTATTTCATTCGCGCGCTGGCCAACCATGTGGTCCACGTTCAGGCGGGGCGCCTTACGCATTATCCCGGCGGGTACCAATATTACCTGGATAAAACCAAGGCCGAATCGGAACGCGCCGGATTAACAGCGGGCGGGGCGTCACCATTGTCAAGAGAGAAGCCTTCGCCGGTTGAGGCTGCACCGAGTCGCAAAGAGCAAAAGCGCATCGAAGCGGAACAGCGCCAGGCGCGCTCCCGGGAAAAGCGAGAGCGACAAGCCGTGGTAAAACAATTGGAAGAGGAAATCCAAATGCTGGAAACAAGGGTCCAGGATCTAACGTCGGAGATGGAGGATCCCGCGACCTATCAACTGGCTGGTCGCGCGCAGCAGATTAGCCGCGAGTTAGGGGAGATCCGGCTATTGCTGCCGGGCAAAACCGCCGAGTGGGAAACTGCAGCCACACAGTTGGCGGAACTGGAGAGTGAGAGTTGAGGCGCCGGATAAAGTGCGTCGAGCGCAACACCACAATCCTAGCGCAGAGGGACAAAGATTAAGCACAGAGCTGCAAAGAGCACAAAGAAACGCAGAGATTTTTTTTGTGCCTATCTGTTGCCAGCATCTCCTCTGCGGCTTCTCTGCGGCCTCGGCTTCTCTGCGGTAAGTTCTAGCCGGTCTTAGGGTTTCGCCTTTCCCTCCTGTGCTGCTTCTGGTTCCATCGCCCGATGGCTAGAGCCTCCTTGGACAAAATTGTCCGGCACTGCGATCGCCTGCTGCACACGAAGTCAATCCAGGATTACGAACGAGCAGCAAATGGGTTGCAGGTGGAAAACCGTGGCAACGTCACGCGCGTGGCCGCGGCTGTGGATGCCAGTTTGGCCACGGTGAGCCTGGCCGCGGCTGCCAATGCCGACTTACTATTAGTGCACCATGGGTTGTTTTGGGGCGATTCGCAGCCGTGGACTGGTCGACGCTATGATCTGCTGCGGTTACTGCTGGAAAACGATATCGCGGTTTACAGCTCGCATCTGCCATTAGATGCACATCCCAAGCTCGGCAACAATGCGCTGCTTTGCGCCGCGCTTGAGTTGAAGAAGCTCAAGCCGTTTTTTTTCGATCATGGACAATTCCTGGGGTTCCAATCCGAAGCGCGGCTCAACCGTGCTGAAGTGGCTCGGCGGTTGGAAAAGGCGCTCGGTGGGGCGCCTCGAATCATTCCGGGCGGACCGGAAACGTGCAGTCGCATTGGAGTCGTGACTGGTGGCGCCGGCAACGAATTGAAAGTAGCGGTTGCCGAAGGTGTGGACACATTCATCACCGGGGAAGGAGCGCATTGGACCTACGCCCTCGCGGAGGAATTAGGAGTGAATGTGTTTTACGGCGGGCATTACGCGACGGAAACTTTCGGAGTGAAAGCGCTGGCCAAACACTTGTCGCAGCGATTCGATGTGCCTTGGGTCTTTCTGGATCATCCAACTGGCCTCTGACCGACTCATCATAACCTCATTCCGCCTCAGAAATGCTGCCCGAACCATCGCGAATCCGCACTCAACCGGCGCCCAACTGCTACCTCTGCGGCACGGCCGGACGTTTGCTGTATGAAAAGTTGTCGGACCGAAACTATGCCGCGCCGGGCGAGTGGAACATCCGGCAATGCCCGCGCGAAGGTTGCGGCCTGGTCTGGCTCGACCCGCAACCGATTCCCGAGGATGTTGGTCTCGCCTATCAAGGCTATTACACCCACAGCCAGCCGGCACCTGGCCCCAGTCTCCTGCGCGACTCGTGTTGGGCCATCTGGCGCAGCTATCTCGGCGCGCGGTTCGGTTACACCCAGGGAGTCGGCCCAAAATGGCGGTGCGTGCTTTCGCCGCTCGCTCTGCTGCACCCCGGTGGACGCGATGAGTTGGATGCGGCAGCGATGCACCTGCCGGCTCCACGCGGACCGGCGCGCGTGCTGGATGTCGGCTGTGGCAGCGGTGTGTTGCTGGCGCGAATGCAGGCCCTGGGCTGGCAGGCGGAAGGTGTGGAAGTGGATCCCGGCGGCGTTGAAGCCGCCCGCGCGCGCGGCGTTCGGGTGCATCTCGGCACCCTTGAAGCGCAGGCGTTTCCGGACAATGCCTTCGATGCCGTTCACTCGGCGCATGTCATCGAGCACCTTCACGATCCGTTGGCGATGCTTCGCGAGTCGTATCGCATCCTGAAGCCGGGCGGCAGACTAGTCATTCTGACGCCCAACACCGCGAGCTGGGGGCACCATTGTTTTGGCTCTGCCTGGCTTAATCTTGATCCGCCCCGTCACCTGATTCTTTTTTCCGCCGGAACATTGCGAGCCGCAGCTCAACGCTGTGGTTTTGTCATCGAGCGGCTCGAAGCGACGGTCCGCTCGGCGTGGGTTTATGGCGCGCTCAGCCGCTGCATCCAGCGCACTGGCCGGGCCGAAATGAGTGAGCTAGGCAAACCAGCCAACCTGCTGCGCGGAATATTATTCCAGTTGCGGGAGCGTTGGCGGTCGCGACGCGATCCGCAGGCCGGGGATGAGTTGTTGTTGATTGCGAAGAAGCCTGAGTAGATCCAAATGGCCTCAATTTGATACCACGAAACACACGAAATACAGAAAGCAATCCGCATTTCGTGTAGTTCGTGTATTTCGTGGTTATTTGCGGGTTGGTTTTGGCTTTCGGGTTTAGTTTAAGCCGTGCCGGGAAAATTCTCTTACGATGCGGTGGTGGTGGGTTCCGGCCCCAATGGGCTTGCGGCGGCGATTCGATTGGCAGAGGCCAAACTCTCCGTATTAGTTCTTGAAGCAAATGCCACAATCGGAGGAGGTGCTCGCTCCGCCGAGTTGACGTTGCCGGGATTTGTCCATGACATCTGCTCGGCCATTCATCCTCTTGGCATTGGCTCACCTTTTTTTCGTAGACTTTCGCTGGAGAAGTACGGGTTGCATTGGATTCATCCCGATCTGCCGGTGGCGCATCCGCTGGATGGTGGTCGGGGGGCGACTCTGGAGCGATCTGTAGATCAAACAGCAGCCAACTTTGGAGCGGACGCAAATGCCTATCGACGATTAATGGGCGAGCTCGTCTCGAACTGGGAGATATTGGCGGCGGAATTCCTTCAACCACTGTTACACTGGCCGCGGCATCCGTTCCTCCTGGGCCGCTTCGGGCTGAAAGCGTTGCGCTCGGCGACCGGTTTAGCTGAAGCAATCTTCAACACGGAATCCGCTCGCGCGTTGTTCGGAGGGTTGTCAGCGCACTCGTTCCTGCCGCTCGAACGCACGGCTTCTGCATCATTCGGTCTGGTGCTGGGGATGTTGGGTCATGCAGTGGGTTGGCCACTGCCTCGAGGCGGCGCGCAACACATCACCGAGGCATTGGCCGCACACCTTCGCATCCTCGGAGGTGAGATTGCGACCAACTCGCGAATCGAGCACCTGGACCAGTTGCCGCTCGCTCGCGCCACATTGCTCGATATTACCCCGCGTCAGTTGTTGAATCTGGCGGGCGACAAGCTGCCGAGTTCCTATCGGCGGCGACTGGAGCGCTTTCGATACGGACCGGGCGTATTCAAAATTGATTACGCCTTGGACGGACCTATCCCGTGGAACTCTTCGCAATGCGCACGAGCCGGGACAGTTCATTTGGGCGGAACGCTGGAAGAAGTTGCGGACTCGGAGCGAACCGTGGCTCAAGGCGAGCCACCGGAAAAACCATTCGTTCTTCTAGCCCAACCTAGTCTTTTCGATCATACCCGCGCGCCGGCAGGGAAACACACCGCCTGGGCTTATTGCCATGCGCCGAACGGTTCGAGTTTCGATATGACCGGGCTAATTGAAAAACAAATCGAGCGGTTTGCACCCGGATTTCGCGAACGCGTCCTGGCGCGACACACCGCAAATTGCGCGGACCTGGAGCAGTGCAACGCGAACCTGGTAGGAGGCGATATTAATGGCGGCGCAGCCGATCTATGGCAGCTTGTGGCCAGGCCGGTGCTTTCTCCGACACCCTATCGCACGGCGTTACCGGGCGTTTACCTCTGCTCCTCTTCCACGCCACCCGCGGGCGGTGTCCATGGGATGTGTGGCTTTCACGCTGCCGAAGCGGCCCTGCGCGAATGCTTCGATCGTCTGACGATTTAACTCAAGCAACGCTTGTAGGGGACGAGGTCAGGAGTCCCTGATTTGCTCGAATTCTCCAAATGAGTCAGAGACTCCTCACGTCGTCTCCTCCAATTTGGTTACAGGGTCTAACTACGACGGCCTACTCCGCCGCCTGGGCGGCCTTGGCTTTCTTGCTATCCTCGACCACGCGTTGTTCGGCTTCTCGCGGCATTTCCTCGTAATGGCTGAAGTTCTCCGCGTGAACGCCACGGCCGCCGGTCAGGGAACGCAAGGTGCTGGAGTAGCGGTAGAGTTCCTTGGCGGGAACATGCGCCTTGATTAACTGAAAGGTGCCCTCCATGTCCATGCCTTGAATCTTGCCGCGGCGGCTGGAAAGGTCGCCCATTACCTTGCCCATGCAATCTTCGGGAATGCGGATCTCGACCGTGTGAATCGGCTCCAGCAGGCAGGGCCGCGCCATGGTGAATGCTTCTTTGAAACCGAAATAGCCAGCGATTTGAAATGCGATATCCTTCGAATCCACCGGGTGCATTTTGCCGTCATAAAAATCGATTTTGACGTCCACCACGCGATAACCGGCGACGATGCCTTCTTCGCACGCCTTCATCACGCCTTTCTCGACCGACGGCACGAAAACGCGATCCACGTTTTGGCCGGTGAGCGATTGGGTGAACTCAACGCCGGTATCACGCGGCTTAGGTTCGATGCGCATCCAGACTTCGGCGAACTGGCCGGCGCCGCCGGTTTGTTTCTTGTGGCGGTATTTGGATTCGCCGCGCCCCTTGATAGTCTCACGATAACGAACGCGGGGTTCAATTAACTCGACGTGCACGTTGTAACGCCGGCGGAGTTTGTCCGCGATCACTTCCAAATGGAGCTCGCCCTGGGCTGAGAGGATGGTCTGATGCAGTTCAGCGTCCACCATGTACAGAAAGGTGGGATCTTCGTGATGCAGCGCTGCCAGGCCGGAGGCAATTTTATCTTCCTCGCCTTTGCCGCTGCTCCTAAGGGCGGCGTGAATGTTCGGACGGGGATATTCCACTTTCGCGAGCGTTAGAGGTTTCTTGGAGTTACCAAGCGTATTGCCGGTATTGGTATCCTTCAGTTTGACAACGGCGCCGATGTCGCCCGCATGCAGTGTGGGGATGCTGGTTCGGGTTTTGCCATTGAGCAAATAGATCTGGCCGATTTTTTCTGAGGTTCGGCGATCGGTATTGTACAATTCGCTGCCGAATTTCAATGACCCGGAATAGACACGGAAGAACGAGAGCTCGCCAAACTGCGCTTCGCTCATGGTCTTGAACACGAACGCGACCGGGTCGGGATCGGTGAGACCGAGTTCGACCTCTTTGCCATCGCCATTGGTGGCTTTGGCTTTGGGCCGGTCCACGGGAGAAGAGCCGTATTTGGCGACGAAGTCCATCAGCCGCGCGACGCCGACATTGGTATCGGCGGAGGTCACGAACACGGGCGTAAAGACCTGCTTCTGCAGAGTCGCATGCAGTCCAGCGCGCATCTCTTCTTCCGACAGACCACCCTGGGCGAAGAATTTCTCCATGAGCGTATCGTCGGATTCGGCGATGTACTCAATAAGCTGGTTATGCAGTTGTTTTACTCTCTCTGCCCAGGCACCGGTGGCTGGCGCTTCGGTGAACTTGCCGCTCTTATCACCCGCGTAGGTGATGATCTCGCTGCGTGGCACGTCCAGGACCTGGTTGAAACCCGGGCCCGGATTCACCGGAATCATCAGCGGGAAAATACGTTCGCCGAAATGTTCGCGGAGCTGGGTCAGGGTTTTTTCGAAGTCCGTTTCTTCTTTGTCGAAACCATTGACCACGATCATCTTGGGAATCCCAAGCTGGGTTGCGTATTTCCACACGGCATCCGTTCCGACACCTACGCCATGATTGGCGTGAACCACAATCAGCGCGAAATCGCTGACCCGGATTGCGCCCAAGGCTTCGCTGATGAAATCCGCATACCCCGGGCAATCCAGGATGTTGAACTTCTTGCCCAGCCACTCCGCATGCATCAGTGTGCTGGCCACGGAAATCTGCCGATGCTGTTCGCTGTCGTGATAGTCCGAGACCGTGGTCCCGGCCGCAATACTGCCCATGCGGTTGATGACACCGGCGCTGGCCAGCATGGCTTCGCTCAGCATGGTCTTTCCGCATGAAGCATGCCCGACAATGGCGAAGTTACGAATATCAGCAGCTTGGTACTCTTTCATAAATGCGTAAGGGCAGTCACAAACAGGCCGCTAGAAAAGACAAAATAATGCAAAGAGACAAGATGAAAAGAGGTGCCATTAGAAAGGTGGGGGTTTGGGACAAATTCCTTTGGCGTGGGGAAGTGCCACCGCGTAGCGGTACCGTGAAATCAGCCGGGGCGCTTTAGCCCCCGGAATAATCGCCCCAATTACCAAGCGTCGCGTAGCGACGGTTGAAGCGCTCGCCGGATGCTCAATGGGGAACTGGAGCGATATCATCAGGCGTCGCCAACGCGACGCAAACCTCCATGCGGCATAATTTCACGTGGGCTGAAGCAACACGCCTACCTTCACAGCATCGCTACGCGATAGAGACCAGCCAACGGGTACCTGCTGGACTCAGCAGAAGCCCACCTTTCGACCATTCCAAATCGTCCGAAACCTCCGTCTTATCCTTTCCTTAAGCGCGAACTATACCTCGCCGTGCGCCAAAAGTAACTGTTACCCGAGGAGGGGTATCGTTGTGCCAAAAGGGTGTTACCCAGTGGCTCTTGTTTTTGGTTAACTGTTTGCTGGATCCGAAGCGAGCTAAAAC
>CAZUVM010000238.1:0-16268 GCA_964623885.1 uncultured Verrucomicrobiota bacterium | reverse complement strand
TGGTAGGGATTATATTCGCCAGCGGAAAAATACGCCCTGCAGTAGGGTTCACGGTAGAAGGCCTCGGCCCAGCCCAGGTTGGGATTAATCCTACGGAATTCGGCTCGGTCTTTGAAGAGTTTGACCTTTAGCTTTGGATGCGCACGTTGAAAAGTCTCCAATCCGCCGAGGCGGTTGGAGTAAGCCTGGCAAAGCAGTTCCAGCGAGTGCGCCGTTTCATCCGTCTGCTGGCGTGTGGCAGTGGAGTAGATGAGGTGATGAGCAGTTTCGATTGTGATGGAAGGGTGCCAAGGTCGGGGAACAAATTTCCAGGCAGCGATTGCGCCCAAGAGTGCCAGATAGACCAGCATCCGAGTTTCCCGCGCTTTCCATCTGAATCGATTGGGGCGCATATTGCGCTTTAAATCTAATGATTGGAAAGGCTGGACCAGGAACTTGGAGTGCGATTACAGCTTATCAGAAACGATTTTCTGAAGTCTTTGAAAGCTCATCATCTCACTTCCGATACTGCTCGTCGCTGACCTTTTCCATCCAGTCCACGGCCTTGCCATCGAGCTGTTCCTGGATGGCGATGTGAGAAATGGCGGTAGTAGGAGAGGCGCCGTGCCAGTGCTTTTCACCTGGTGGAAACCAGACGATGTCGCCGGGCCGGATTTCTTCGACCGGTCCTCCCCAATGCTGAGCCCAACCGCAACCAGCAATGACTATTAGGGTCTGCCCGAGAGGGTGGGTGTGCCAGGCTGTTCGGGCTCCGGGCTCGAACGATACGATTGCGCCCGAGACCCGCGCGGGATCGGTTCCCTTGAATGGGGAGTCAATGCGCACTGTGCCGGTGAACCAGTCGGCCGGGCCTTTGTTGGAAGGTTGAGAACCAACTCTTTGGATATTCATGATCATTCCTTTGTTTTAGATTTGTGCATCTACGCGCGACCAGTTTCTGCAGATGCGCTGGGTAAAGGGCGCTGCGACTCGAGTGACACCCTATCCGCGGCGAGTAGGGTTCTCTGATTTATCTTCACTTTAGCTTTTAGTTGCACAAAAGTATTGTTTGTTATGGTAACACGGCGTTCATTTTTGCAGCGAACCGGCATGGCGGCAGTAACTGTATTCGGCGGTCGGGAGTTGTTTACCGACTCGGCCTTCGCGCAGCCCCCCGCAACCGATGACCTGCAGGACTCATTCCGGCTCGGCATTGCTGGCTTCAGCTTTAACAAATTCAAGCTCGACCCAGCACTGGAAATGTTGAAAAAAGTCGACGTCCATTTCCTCTGTATCAAGGATTTTCATCTGCCCTTGAACAGCACAGACGAGGAGATTGCCGCATTTCATGCCAAATGCCGAAGTTATAATGTAAGCGGGTATGGAGTGGGGCCAATCTACATGGGCAGCGAGGACGAGGTAATAAAGGCTTTTGCCTACGCCAAGCGCGTCGGTGTAAAGACGCTGGTGGGGATCCCTTTCCGGATGGATGGAAAGAAACGGGTTGCGGCTCCCGAGTTACTCAAGGTTGTGAGCCAACAACTCCAGGAGCACGATATCAAGTATGCTATCCACAACCATGGACCTGACATGCCCGAGTTGTTCCCCAATGCCGAGAGCGTGATGGATGTAATCAGAAACATGGATAAACGGATCGGTCTCTGTTTGGACATTGGTCATCAATTCCGTGACGGCAAGGACCCGATCAAGGCGCTCACTGATTTCGCCGATCGGGTCTATGATATTCATCTCAAGAATGTGACGTCACCAGACAAGCAAGGCCGTGCCATCGAGTTGCCCCGCGGCGCCATTGATTTAGTGGCATTCGTCCGCGCGCTCCGGAAGATAAGATACAGCGGCGTTTGCGGCCTGGAGCACGAGAAGGACATGGAAAATCCGCTGACCGGCATTGCCGAATCCATTGGGTATTTTCGCGGGTTGATGGACGCCACGCGCTGACGGCCAAAGTGGGAAGGATGATGCTTCGGGCATGAACCTCTATGTCGGCACCAGCGGCTTTTCCTACAAGGAATGGAAAGGCTCGTTTTATCCGGAAGACCTTGGTGACAAACAAATGCTCCGCTTTTACGGCGAACGGTTCCGAACCGTGGAAATCAACAATACTTTCTACCGCATGCCCAAAGCCGAGGTTCTTGCCGCCTGGGGTGAAGAGGTGCCCGATAGTTTCAAGTTCGTCCTCAAAGCCCCGCAGCGTATCACTCACATGCAGCGGCTGAAAGACAGTGAAGATTCGGTGGCGTATTTCCTCAAGGCAGCAGGCGCGCTCAAGCAGCGTCTCGGGCCGTTGCTGTTTCAGTTGCCGCCGTTTTTTCATAAGGACGCGCCGCGCTTGAGCGACTTTTTCCGGTTGCTGCCTCGAGATTGCCGCGCCGCGTTTGAGTTCCGCCATCAATCGTGGTTCGATGCCGAGATTTTTGATTTGCTTCGGGCACATAAAGCGGTGCTATGCATCGCTGAAGCCGAAAACGACCTCGAGATCCCGTTCGAATCTACATCAGATTGGGGATATCTGCGTTTGCGCAAGCCCGACTATGGCGACGCGGAACTGAAGGCGTGGGTAGCGCGCATTCGTCAGCAAAACTGGAAGGATGCTTACATCTTTTTCAAGCACGAGGAAGCCGGCAAAGGCCCGGCCATGGCCAAACGGCTTCTGGAGCTGGCGGCTTAAGCTACTCGGGCATGTACTTGTAAAGGTCAGCGCTGGTGATCGTTTTCTCCAGGTACCCAAAGGTGCCGCGCTGTTTTGCTTCGGATGCGGCCTCGATCAAACCGGTGAGCGCGGCTCGGTAAAGCGAAGAGGCAAAGCTGATGCGCTTGACTCCGGCATGGGCAAGTTCCGACACCGAGAAGGATTTGCCACGAATCCCGGTCATGAAGTTTACGGGCCGGGACACAGCGGAACAAACGGCGCGCACTGCCGCAAGGTCGGGAAGTGCGGGCGCGAACAAGACATCGGCGCCGGCTTTTTCATAGGCCTGCAGGCGTTTGATCGTGTCATCGAGATCCGGTTTACCGCGCACGAAGTTCTCCGCCCGGGCGGTTAATGTGAAATGGAAGGGCAAAGATCGCGCAGCTTGAACGGCAGCCGTGACGCGTTCGACCGCTAATGGTAGCTCGAACAGCGGCCGATCTTTGTCACCTGTGGAATCCTCGATAGAACAGCCGACCAGCCCGGCTTCGGCAGCCAAACGCACCGTCTCGGCCACGTCCTTCGGACTATCGCCAAAGCCTTTCTCTAAATCACCGGAAACCGGCAGGCCGGTGGCCTGGGCGATGGCACAGGCGCCGGCGAGGGCTTCATCACGGGTGAGCTTGCCATCACGACGGCCATAGACCGCGGCGGCCGCGCCGCTGGAGGTGGCGAATGCTTCGAAGCCGAGTCCAGCGAGGACGCGGGCAGAACCGGCGTCCCAGGGATTCGGGATCAAGAACGCACCTGGGCGTTGATGCAGTTCGCGAAATCGGTGTGCTTTTTCGGTTTGGGTCATAAGTGAGAAATGAAGTTCCTGGGTCTGTCATCGGTGTTCGGCGCCAAGACGCGCCAAGATCTCTTCGAGGGACAGCAACTGGGCTTTAGGTTCCTGGCGCGGTTTGAATTCCAGTTTGTTCTGTTCGAGAGCGCGTTTGCTGATGGTCACGCGTGCGGGGATGCCAATCAGGTCGGCATCGCTGAATTTTTCGCCAGCGCGCGCGGGTCGATCGTCAAAGAGCACGTCGAAGCCGGCGGCTTGGAGTTGGCTATAGACCTTTTCCGCTTCGGCGCTCACAACTGGATCTTCCAGGTTCAAGCCGATCAAGTGCAATTGGAACGGCGCGATTTGCGGAGACCAGATGATGCCTTTGTCGTCGTGGTTTTGTTCGATCCAGGCGGCGGCCATGCGGGTGACGCCGATGCCGTAGCAACCCATGATGGCGGGCTGTGACTTGCCCAGAGCATCAAGGAACCGGCAGTTCATTTTTTCGGAGTATTTGGTGCCGAGTTCGAAGATATGGCCGACCTCGATGCCACGGGCGGCCTGCAAAGTGCCGTCGCAACGCGGGCAACGTTCGCCAGCTTTGGCCTGCTTGAAATCGCCGAACTCCGGCAGCGGCAGGTCGCGGCCAAAGTTCACGTTGATATTGTGATAGTTGGTCTTGTTTGCGCCGCACTCAAAGTTGACACGATTACCGGCACCGCGATCGGCGATAATGCGAACGGAGGCTGGCAAGCCAATCGGGCCGGCATAACCCACTTCGGCGCCGGTCAACTCCTTGATAGTCCCGGCGGAGGCCAGGCGCAGCCGTTTGCAACCAAGGGCATTGACCACCTTGATTTCATTCACATCACAATCGCCGCGCACGGCGACCGCCACTACCTTATCATCCGCCTCGTAAATCAGTGTCTTGGTCGTTTTCCAGACAGGGATGTTCAGGAATTTGGCCAAAGGTTCGACGCCAATCAGTCCCTCGCCAAAGACCGCCTCCATCGGCTTAGGTTCGGGGTCCTGCGGGAACTCCTGGAGGCGTGACTCGGCGCGTTCCTGATTGGCGGCATAATCGCAGCGATCGCAAAACAGAATGGTGTCTTCGCCAGTGTCGGCGAGCACGACGAATTCCTGGCTGCGGCTGCCGCCGATGGCGCCGGAGTCGGCTTCGACGGCGCGGTATTTGAATCCGATCCGTTCGCACACGCGGTGGTAGGCCCGGCGCATCGCTTCATAGGAAGCCTGGAACCCCGCCTGGTCGGCGTCGAAGCTATAGGCGTCCTTCATGATGAACTCGCGCGCGCGCATAAGCCCAAAGCGAGGGCGGATTTCATCGCGAAACTTGGTTTGAATCTGGAACGCGCACTTGGGCAGATCCTTGTAGGATTTGATTTCGCGGCGGAGGACATCAGTAATGATTTCCTCGTGAGTGGGGCCGAGGCAAGCGGTGGCGCCGCGACGATCTTTGAAGGCGAACATGATGCCGTCGATAGCGGTATAGCGTTCCCAGCGACCGGATTCCTCCCATAATTCCCGCGGCTGGAGGGCGGGCATGAGCAACTCGACGGCGCCGGCGGCCACCATTTCTTCGCGGACAATTTGGGACAGTTTGGTTAGTGTGCGGTGCAGCAGCGGCAGATAGACATAGACGCCGGCGGAAAGTTGTTGAATGTAGCCGGCGCGAAGCATCAGAGCATGCGCCACGGTCTGCGCGTCCCGAGGCGCCTCACGCAAGGTTTTGCCGAACAGACGAGATTGTTTCATGCCTGGAGAAAGGAGTGATTCTGGAATTGTGGTTTGCGGGATTCCATTGAGCCGGTTCAGGACGGCCGAATCATTTCGAACCGATCCCGTGTGCGGCAATACCAGTGGGGCGAAGCCATTCGTCCGATGAGGAACAGCTTTTCGCTCCGGACGCGTTTCTTCTCCGCGTCGAATAGTTCGTCGCGCAAATGCACGCGTTTAATGATTCCGATGACCATGCGGTTATCGCCTATGTGAAGCGTACCCCACTCAAAGCATTCGAGGCTGACGGACGATTCCAGGATACGCGGCGGTTTGACCAAGGAGGATGGGCAAGCGTGAAGGCCGGCGTGGTCCAACTCATTCTCGCCGTAAGGGAACGATTCCGCGCACTTGTTCATCGCCTCGGCAATGGTCTCGTCCACCAAGTTGACCACAAACTCATGCGTCAGCCGGATATTGCGCGCTGTGTCCTTGGGAGTTCCGTCGTCGCGGTCACCGGGAGCAAACGCCAGGATGGGCGGGTCGCCGCCGAACAGGTTGAAGAAGCTGAATGGAGCGGCGTTGATTTTGCCGTCCGGACTCAGGGTGGTGACAAAAGCAATAGGTCGAGGCGTGACCAGGCTGGCGATGATTTGATAAGCGCGGTCGGCAAATTCGTTTTCCAGATCCAATTCCATTGGCTTGAGGATGCCCGAGACGCGCAGGCAGTCAACGCCGGCAATGCAGCCGGAAACCACCAATGGTCACGAATCGACACTAATTCACGTGAGAAGAACCGAGTTTACAGCGCGCCGGTATACCTCAGCATTCAGCGGGTCACCTGCACAGTTGAAACGGAGTTGCCTCTACTCATGCAAGTATTGGTGTCCATTGATGATACAACTGGCTGGATAGGGTCCAAGACCGGCCTCAGAACAGCCGTTCTACCACAAATCCATGTTTGTTGCCAATGACAGCTGCCGTCGAGAAATCGAGCATTTCGTCGGCGTGCTTGAATATGCGCAGTTGCATGATTTCTGCCACAACTCTGAAGGGCTTTAATCCAAGCAGCTCTGCCAGCTCCCGGATCTCGATATAATCTGAAACAAAAATCCTTTTTCCCGGCTCGCCAGGCTCGAACAAATCACGCGCCGTCAGCTTTGGAGGCCTCGGCGGCGGCTGGGGCGGTCCTCCCGAAAAAGCCGGCAACGTCGGCGGAACTTTTTCGGGTGACGGCGTGAATTCAAATCCGCTCATCATTCAGTCAGGCGAGCGGAGAAAACCTAGAGCTTTCATAGTATCAAGATGGATCCAAAAGTGGGGGAGTCAAAGGCCCGTTCTCAAATAGACGTGAGCAGGAGAAGAAGAATTCCCCTGTCCATGAACCATGGAGAAAAACGGCACCCCTCACCCCAAACCCTCTCCCCATCGGATGGGGAGAGGGAGATCGCGATCAATTTAATGTGTAACTGTCAAAGAGCACTGAGTTGCCGATTTCGGGCGGATGACTAATATCACGGCTAGTCGACACAATCATGAAAGTGAATAGAGACCGACTGGTTGTTTTCGTGGCGTTTGTCCTGAATGTATTTGCGGCTTTGGTTCAGGCTGCAGACGCGAGCCCCGGAAAGCCGCATTCGGGCAACCCGGTTTTGGGCGGCTGGTATGCCGATCCGGAGGTCGCGATTTTCGCCAATCAGTATTGGATTTACCCCACCTACTCAGCGCCGTACGACCAGCAAGTGTTTTTTGACGCGTTCTCTTCGCCGGACCTGGTGCACTGGACCAAGCACAGCCACGTGCTGGGCACCAATGAAGTTACGTGGGCGCGGCGCGCGATGTGGGCGCCAGCACTGGCGGAGCGAAACGGCAAGTACTACTTCTTCTTTGGCGCCAATGACATTCATGACGAGCAAAAAGAGGTCGGCGGGATTGGGGTCGCGGTGGCCGATCGGCCGGAGGGGCCATTTCGCGACCTGCTTGGCAAGCCGCTCGTGAACCAAATCCGCAACGGCGCGCAACCGATCGACCAATTTGTGTTCCGCGACACGGACGGCCAGGATTACATGATCTACGGTGGCTGGCGGCACTGTAACATTGTGCGGCTGAAACCGGATTTCACGGGCCTGCTCCCGTTTCCGGACGGCACAACTTTTAAAGAAATCACGCCAGAACATTACGTGGAAGGACCGTGCATGTTCCTGAAGGCGGGAAAGTATTACCTGATGTGGTCGGAAGGCGGCTGGACTGGGCCCAATTATTCGGTGGCCTATGCAATTGGGGATTCGCCCGCGGGACCATTCAAACGCATCGGCAAGATACTGCAGCAGGACCCGGCGATTGCCACGGGTGCCGGGCATCACTCGGTGCTGCACGTGCCGGGCAGCGAGCGTTGGTACATCGTTTATCATCGGCGTCCGTTGGCGGAAACCAATCCCAATCACCGGGTCACGTGCATCGATGAAATGCATTTCGATGAGCAGGGTTTGATTAAACCGGTAAAGATTACGAACGAAGGAGTGGACATCCTGCCGCTGAAATCGAAGGGCTGAACGCAGATTGGAGAGCAACGGACCCCTCACCCCGACCCTCTCCATGACCCCAAAAGCGAAGGCCTCCTCTCCCCCAACCCCTCTCCCCCCGAGGAAGAGAGGGGAGTCAGCTCCGCGAGTCTCGGCAAGGTTCATGGGTTGAATGCGCGAGTTCGCTCGAGGAAATCTCTCCCCATCGGATGGGGAGAGGGAGAAGCGAGCGGAGTATGGAGCAACATGGTACACCATGGCTTCGCCGGCTGTGTTCATGGTCGCGATACAAGCCGTGCTCTTAAGACGGGATAAGGATTAAGATTACGATTACGATTACGATTAAGAGGAGAGGAAGAAAACGCGATCCCGGGCGTCCTCCGGGGGCAAGTTCCGTATTGTCTGTTATTGTCGGTACCGGCAAGACGGTGCTAAGAAAACGGAGGTAAGATTGAATTGACCCCAGTCTGCGCTCTATGGATGATGTGCGAAAATGGCAGCGGCCAGACGACGTTTCCTCCAGCCCGGCAACCGCAGCGGTTTGCCCCTTGGAAAAAATCACGTCTTATTCGTCCTCAGGGTCGGACTGCATAGAACTTAATCAGTTGGCAGCCGCATGAAGACTATTTTGGTCCTGGCCGAACATCCCGATTTCGCGGAAGCGATCCGGGCGGCGGTGGATCCGGGGCAATACCGGATTGTGCACCGGACGACGGTAGAGGAGGCAGAACCATTGCTGGTGAATGGCCTGGCCGAGGCTTGCATTTTGGATGTGGAGCTAAGCCAGGTGCAGGGACTGTGGGTAATCGAAAAGCTTCGCCGGCGGGCGCCACGGCTGCCGATTCTGGTCTACACGGGGGCCAAACCGTGGGAATGGGAAGAGGAGGCGTATCTTCATGGAGTCACCCATGTGTTGGCGAAGCCGGTGCGAGCGAGAATGGTATCAGCATTACTCGAAAGGATGTTTCCGCTGGCCGGAACGCGACCGGTGGTTTCGGGGCCTGCGCCTGCGCCGACTTCAACAACTCCGCATCCATCGGATACCACTCTCTTGCAGTCAGGCGCGTCGGGAGCGATGCACATCCTGCGGGATTTTTCGGGTATCCTGACTCATTCGCTGAATACCGAGGGTTTGCTGCGGCAATTTCTATTGTTGCTGCGCGAGTTAATCGGCATCAACCGGGCGGCTATCTTTCTACGTCAACCGTCGGTCGGGTTTGGGGTGGCGACCGGACTTTCGGAAGGCCGGCGGCTGCGCGCCGCGTGCGCGTTGGGTTTTTCCCCGGGTTTGCTCGAGCATTTCGAGCTATCATTGGATTCCGGCATTGGCGGGCATATCGCGCGGCTGGTGCGCGTGCTTCGGCGCTCGAGCGAAGAGGTGCGCAACGACGCCGAAATGCAAAAGGAATTCGAACTGCTCGGCGCGCAAGTGGCCGTGCCGTTGCTGGACCGCGATACCGTGCTTGGGGTGGCCGTGTTCGATGGGCGCATTACCGGCGAACCGCTGGTGAATGCCGAACTCGAGTTGATTTTCCACCTGCTCGAACAGCTCGGGCTGGCGGTCAAAAACATCCGCCTGCACGACCAGTTGGCGGGGAACCACGAAATGATGGTGGATATCCTGCGCGAATTGAGCAGCGGCTGCATTGTCGTGAACCGGGACATGGCCATCCTTCACGCCAACAAAACTGCCCGCAAGTATTTTGCCCGCGCCGATCGCCGTGGCGGCGAACTCGAGTTCAGCGACTTACCGCAGCTAGTGGGCGCCAAAATTTACCAGGTGCTGAAAACCGGTTCCGCCATCTCCAGCTTTCGCTACGAGCCGCCCGATTCGCCAGGCACGATTTACAACATCAACATTGTGCCATTCCAGCGTCCGGCCGGGGGCATTGCGGCGTCGGCGCTGCTCATGGCAGAGGACCTGACCCAGACCGAGCAGTTACGGCGCCTCGAAGTGGAAGCTGCGAACCTGCGCCTGGTCAAAACGATGGCCGATCGCCTCACTCATGAAATCGGCAACGCGCTGGTGCCGCTTTCGACGCACCAACAGCTACTGGCCGACAAATGGAAGGACCCGGAGTTTCGGGCCTCGCTGGATTTGGCAATGGCCGATGGTGTGAAGCGCGTGAGCCGGTTGATCAACCAAATGCGTTTCCTGGCCCGTGACAGCGTTGCGTCGGCTGAAGCATTTCCTTTGGCGCCGCTGATCGAGGAAGCTTACCAGGAGGCATGCAAGTATCAAACCGCCAAGTCCGCGCAGTTGCGCTACGAGCAAGCGGGCAAGCCCATCATCCTGAGCGGCGATCGCGCCGCGCTCAAGCATGCCTTGACCGAGGTAATGCTGAACGCGTTGCAGGCCAACCCGGCTGAACCAAAAGTCGGTGTCCGTCTCAACACGGACGCCAACGGCAGCGAAGCGCATGCGCTGCAAATCGAAGTCCAGGACAACGGTGGCGGATTCACGCCGGAAGCGGCACAAAAGGCGGCGGCCCCATTTTACACTACCCGCAACGTGGGCTTGGGACTCGGCCTTACAGTCAGCCGCAAGATCGTGGAAACCCACCATGGCAAACTGGAGATCCTGCCGCCCAAATCCGGCCAGGCCGGGGTGGTTCGGATTTCTTTGCCTCTGGAAAGCACGGTGAGTCTGCCGGCCTAGCGTGTTGTAGCCGAGGCGTGTTTACAGAGTCCTCCTCTCTCCCTCTCCTCCCGAGGAGGAAAAGGAGATCAGCCGGGCATCACTAGAACCCGTCCAAATTCCCCTGCGAGATGGCAGCATGAGGGCGGCTTTTAATCGTCGATAATTTTTACTTGTCTGGATCAACCCTTTGGGTAGGATGCCGCTCGTGCCCGATCTGGTTACCATAGCTGTGCTTGCTGGCGACCGACCTGCGCAACTGACCGTGCCTTCGATGCCGCCAGTAGATACTGCCCCACTTCCATCGCCGTCGCCCCTCCCCGTGCGGCGCAGAGGCACACTCTTGATCGTGGATGACGAGGACGGACCGCGCCAGTCTTTGCGGGTTATTTTCAAGGACGATTATGATTTGCTGATGGCGAATGACGGGCCCTCAGCGATAGCGCTGGCACAGAATAATAGAATTGATGTGGCCGTCCTGGATATCCGGATGTCCGGAATGTCAGGGATTGAAGTGCTGGAGCGTTTGAAATTCGTGGATCCGGGCATCGAAGTCGTCATGATGACGGCTTACGAGACAACCGATACGATGCGCCAGGCATTGCGCCTGCGGGCGTGCGATTACATCAACAAACCGTTCGATCTCTCGACGATGCGATCCGCAGTGGCCAATGCGATGCAGCGTCGCACACTGGAAGGCGAGATTCATCATAACGCGGAGCAACTGCAGGAGCTGTTGAACGAGTTGCAGAACCAGCGCCTGGAGGAGCAGATGGCCAATACTCGGGGAGAGATCTACGCCAGTATCATCCACGACATTAACGGCCCTTTGACGGTTATCGCCGGCTTTGTCCAACTCCTCAATCAACGAATTGGCAACGCAACGCGGTTGGAGTTGGAGGATTTGGAGTTCATTAAAGATCGGTTGAAAACGATTACGCGCCAGGTCACCAATTGCGTTGAGATTTCGAGGCGCTATCTCAGTTTTCTCAAGCGCCACACGGACGATGCCCCGCGAACCGGTGTCAACCAGCTACTAACCGATGTCAATCACTTGCTGCGAGTGCATCCGAGCCGGCTGAACCACGAACTCACGATCCAGCCGTTGAGCCAGGACGTGGCCGTGCGCATGAACGGCACGGATGTGATCCAGATTCTGCTCAATCTGGCGGTGAATGCATTCCAATGTGACCCGCGGCCGCATTCGGTGTTTCTGGAAAGCCAATTTCTGCTCGAGTCGCTGGATTTGAGCATTTTTAAGGATGGTCCCCAGGACCGGTTTCTCAACATGGAAAACTTCGATAATGTGGCGCCCCTTTTGGCACTCGCGGTGAGGGATACCGGCCCGGGCATTCCGCCTGAATTGCTGCCGAAGATTTTCCAACCCTATTTTTCGACAAAAGGAACGCGGCAAGGCACAGGTCTGGGACTGAATATAGTCCAGCGCCTGATTAAAGAAGCCCGAGGAGGGCTGCACCTGCGCACCCAAGTGGGCCAGGGCACGGTTTTCACAGTTTATCTTCCGGCGGTCAACGTGGCCACCGCCAGTTGATTTTTCATCGAGCACTTCTGCACGTTTTGGACCTTCAGCGGTCTAAACAATTCCCACAGACGACCTCATTTTTTCCTCACTCATCCGACGGAGAGGAAGACCTGGGTTGCGGTTACAGGTTTGTTCAACATGCACCAGTTGACGCAAAGGTGTTGCGGGCTTAGATTGGGATCATAAGCGAAGCTCACCATGAAGATTATTAAAGCTCTCGTAGCGGCCGTGGTCCTGGTTGCATTTGCGATCGCGCTGAGTGGTTGTGCCCATGTCTCCGCGCGCAGCGGCAGTTCCGGCCCGGAATTGGCGGGTCAGGCGAGCGGTATCGAAAATGGCACAGGCATGGAGGATTATCGGCAGGTGATTTCGGCGCCAGGCCCGTTTTAGAATAAAATGGATTAGCGCACGCGTTCGCCGGGTTGCGCTGTGGATTGGGGAACTTTGAGCTTCAGCGCTTCGTAAATCCGATTGGCGTTAGTTCGGGAAACCGGCAGTATCCAGGAGGATCTCTCGGCAAACTGAATGGAGGATATGCTTTGCAGGCCCTGGGTTTCGAGCGTGATCCGGGCGCCATAAGCAAACAGCCCGCGCCACCCACTGGTTCTGAGTCGCACTCGAGCCACGGCCGCATAGGGCAGCGACAGGGTGACGGAGTCGCCGTAGAAATTCAGGGCGGAGTCGGAGAGCTCCAACCAGCCGAAATCATCAGCATCCTCGAGCAGCGCGCGCCAGCCCTCGCGCAAGCGAGGGTTGAAAGCCAATTGGACAACGAAAGCGTTGGCGGTTTGAATCGCCACCGGCTTGAGCCCTTGCACCCGGCGGACTACGAGCGGATTACCGAAACCAAAAGGGAGGAAAAAACTGGCAATGGCCAGGGCTCCCAGCGGCACCAGAAAGGTCGTGATGCTGAAGCCGCGGACGCTGATGACCAGCATGGCAGCCAGCACCGGCACCGAGACAATCAGCCCATAAGCGGTGATGGCGGCAATCGCCGGCGTGGTAAAGAGCCTGGGCGGGCGGATCTCAATCCGAGCGTCGGACATGCCGTTCAGACTATGCCGATTGCGGTTCCCGGTCAAACTAGAGCTTAAAGAGGTGGGATAATCGCGCCTCATTTAAACAATAGCCAATGTTGAGCACCGGTTGCCCGGCACAAAACAGCGTTGCGTTCGAAAGGTCGCCCGTTATCATGTGCGTCACAAACGAGCCGACATGAGCGCTCCGACTCTGGGACAAGAAAAGAAGCGGCTGAAGGTACTTTGGCAGTACGAAGTGCTGGACACCGTGCCGGAGGAGGTTTTTGACGATTTAACGGAACTGGCGGCGCGCATTTGCGAGGCGCCGATTGCGTTAATCTCGTTGGTGGATGAAAAGCGGCAATGGTTCAAGTCCAAGGTTGGCACCACGGTGAACGAAACTTCGCGGGACATTTCGTTCTGCGCGCATGCGATTCAGCAGTCGGGCTTGTTTATTGTTCCGGACGCGACTCAGGATGAACGATTCGCAAACAATCCGCTGGTGCGTTCCGACCCGAAGATCCGCTTTTACGCCGGAGCCCCGTTGACGACGCCCGATGGTTATGCTTTAGGCACGTTGTGTGTAATTGACAAGGTGCCCCGCGACCTGCGTCCCGATCAGAAACAGGCGCTGGTGATTTTGGCCCGGCATGTTGTTTCGCAGCTTGAACTCCGGCGACGGTCGAGGGAATTGACTGATGCCAGGAAGGACAGCAAGAAAGCCAAAAGCGAGATCGATCAACTGCGATCCGAGTTGGCTAAAGCTCGACGTCAGTTGGCTCAATACCAGACCGTTCGTCGACCAGCGCGGAAGGCAAACAAAAGAACAAGGTAGCAAGCGCCGTCCCGGCTCCCCTGCCCTATCGTTCTACCACCAGCCACTCCAACACGGCTTTCTGGACATGCAGGCGGTTTTCCGCCTGAGTGAAGATGGTCTGGGCATGAGTCTCGAACGTGGCGTCGTCGATTTCTTTTCCGCGGTAAGCCGGCAGGCAATGCATGACCAGAGCTCCCGGTTTGGCCAGTTTCACAAGGCCGCCATTGATCTGATACCCTCGTAGTTGCGCCAGGCGGTTTTTGGATTCGGCTTCTTTGCCCATAGAAACCCACACGTCTGTGTACAGCAGGTCGGCACCGCGCGCCGCGGCGGTCACATCGGTGGTGCAGACAACGTCTCCACCTGCCCGCTTCAGCAACGCAGCGGCAGGTTGAAAGCCTTTGGGCGCGGCGACTCGCAGTTGGAACCCAAGCTTTGCCGCCGCGAAAATCCAAGAATTGACCACGTTGCAGGCGCCGTCGCCTATGAAGGTAACCACTTTGCCGGAAATTGGTCCGTGCCGCTCCACGAATGTGAAAATATCAGCGAGAATCTGGCATGGATGCTCCTCATCGGTCAGCGCGTTGATGGTCGGGATTCCGCTGTATTGCGCGAATTCCTCCACATCGGTCTGAGCGAACGTGCGGAAAACGGCGCCATGAACCATGCGGCCGAGTACTCGAGCAGTGTCTTTAATTGGTTCACCGCGACCGAGCTGAATTTCGCCGGCGGGAAGGAAGATGGCGTCTCCACCCAACTCACGAATTCCGACTTCGAACGAGACGCGGGTACGGGTTGACGCCTTCGAGAAGAGCATGGCCCAGACCTGACCGACCAGAGGTTTGTGGGAGTGCTGCCCCCGTTCCTTTTTGAGCACCGCGGCCCGAGCCAGGATTTGATCCAGGTCCGGCCGTGGGAGTTTTTCAATGCTGAGCAGATGTTTCATGGAAATTGTTTGCTTCCGCCAGGCGGCGGGCGACCGTGCCAATGGCGGCCAGTCCCTCTTCGACTTCGCTTTCGCGCAAATTCAACGGAGGCAGAAAACGCAAAATCTGAGTGCCGGCAGGTATGACAAGCACGCCGGCCGAGTGCAAAAGGTTGGCAAAGCGCACCGCCTGGCTTTTGGCGGGATCCCCCGGAAGTCCGCTGATGCTAGGCGCGAGATCCAGGCCAAGCATAAGGCCGATGCCGCGGGCATTGCGGAGCACCGTCGGATACTTTTCAACCAATCCCTGGAGACCGGCGAGGAACATAGCCCCCATTTTCCGCGCGTTCTCAGCCAGCTTCTCACGCTGAATGACCTCGAGCACTTTGAGACCCACTGCGCAGGCCAGCGGCGAGCCGCCATAGGTGGTCCCGTGGGAACCGGCCCCAAGCAGATCCGCATAAGGCGCACGTACCCAAAATGCGCCGATTGGGAACCCGCCACCAAGAGATTTGGCCATCGAGACACCGTCCGGCAGGAACTCGTTGCCGCCGGGAACGTTTTCAAGTAGCCGCTGAAAACTCTGGAAACGACCCGAACGAAAGCAGCCATCCTGAACGCCATCCATCAGAAAGAGCAGTTTCTTTTCGTCGCACAGCCGGCGGAGCCCGAGGAGGTATTCGGGGCTGGCCGGGGCAATGCCGCCTTCACCCTGAATTCCTTCAATCAAGATCGCGGCGGTCGCCGGCGAGAGGGCAGCGCGCATCGCGTCGAGATCGTTGTAGGGCACTTGCCGGAATCCCGGCACTTGCGGCTCAAATCCTTTCTTCACTTTCTCCTGACCGGTCGCAGCGATCCCAGCGAGGGTGCGGCCGTGAAATGAATTGAGTGTGGTAAGCACTTCGAAGCGACCTTCGTTGTGGCCGAACTTCCGCGAAAGCTTAAACAGACCCTCGTTGGCTTCGCCGCCACTGTTGCAGAAAAAGCATTTGCCGGGTCCGAGCAAATGAACGAGCGCATGGGCCAGACGCCCCTGCGGTTCGTGGTAATAGAAATTCGAAACATGGATGAACTTGCGGGACTGCTCGGCAAGGGCTTCGGTCAGGGCGGGATGGGCATGACCGAGCGAACTCACCGCGATGCCCCCGCCGAGATCGAGGTAGCGTTTACCAGTTACGTCATAGACATAACACCCGGAGCCGTGGCTCAGAACGATGTCAAACCGCCCGTAGCTGGGAATGACATTTTCTTGAAACAGCGCCTGCACGGCGGCCACGTCATTCCGCACAATAGGCGGCGGCGCTGGTACCAAATCTTTCATTTAACGATTGTCGATATTAACTAAAAAAACGGGGCAGCAAAATAACTCGATTTGCGCGCGAGGAAAGCGGAAATCGGTTATTTCCAATCTTTGAGCACCTCCGCCAGGGGCGGCCAGGCGGCGGCATCGGGGATTCTAACCTTACCCCAGGTGGTGCAGAGATAGCCCAACACTTTTGGGTCGTGGTGGATACGGGCGTAGGCGCTAAAGGCCTGAGCTGCTTCGAGGGGTTGCCAACCGGAAGGCCAGACCCGGAAGCCTTTTTGAACCAGCGTTGGCACCGATGGGTAGTCG
>CAZUVM010000237.1:0-11248 GCA_964623885.1 uncultured Verrucomicrobiota bacterium | reverse complement strand
GGCGAGCGCTCCGTTCGCCGGCACGATCGTTAAACGCGTAACGGATAGTTCCTGCCAGGCATTCCAGCCGCATACCGTCAGCACTGCACCCAATCCGACGAATTTCCAAACTCGCCACGCGGGCTGAAAGAGCCAGCCGGTCGATATGGCCAGCAGCAGCGCATAATAGGCTGCGGTAGTGAACAAGCCGGGTTCCGGCACGTAAAAATATGCTGACGGCCAATTGGCGAACCAATGGCTGCTTACTCGAATGCATTCCATTAGAAACCAGCCTGCGTGGTTGAACAGTTCCGCCGCTGGGGGGAACCAACCCGCCAGCAACAAACCCGCGAGGTTACTGATCAAGACGAGGCAGCAAAGCGGAACTGCCAGCAAGTTTGCCGGCGTGCTGACCGGAGTGAGAATATGGAAGTAATATGCCACTAACGGAATCGCGCCTACCCAAGCCGCGAACGAGGTCATGGTGATGTCGCCCAGGTAACGCACGGGCACCAGCAATACCGGCGGCCAGCGCCGCCGTAGAGCCGCCGGCAGTAATGGGTCTGGCGCGGTCCAGCGATGAAACAATTCCCAAAACTGTGGCAGCGTCAGAATCATCACGAGCACAACAAAGAACGATAGCTGGAATCCGGCCTGGAAGAGTTGTTGCGGCTGCCAAATCAGAATAATCAACGCTGCCGCAAATAACGAATTGAGCAGGTCGCTTGGCCGCCGCAATACCCAACCTCCAATAACAATAGTTAGCATCACCGTTGCCCGGATTGCCGAAGCCGGCCAGCCAGTGAGGGCTACATAAAACCAAATCAATGGCACCAGGATGATCACGCATATCGGCCGCGGCAGACCAAGAACTCGGAACAGACCGAAAAAAATGCCAAAGACAATCGCCATTCGCAGACCGTCGACGGCAAAAATGTGATAGGTCGCGGCTTGAACAAATGCTTCGGAAACGTCCTCGGTCAGAGCGGCTTTCCAGCCCAGTGTCAGCGCCCATTCGAGCCGCAAAGATTCATCTTCGCCCGGCAACCCGGAAGCCAACGCCCGTTGCGCCCAGCTACGAAAGCGTTCCGCCAGCGGCGGCTTGGCTGGCGAAAACAGAATCTGCCAATCCCGGTCGGACTCCGTCTGTAATTGATAATAAATCCCTTGCTCGTGAAGATACGCCCGGTAATCGAACGTTCCAGGAGCGGCAGCGATCCTGGGTCGAGCCAGCACGCCGAAGATTTCAATGGTCTGCCCGGCATAGACGTTGGTCAACAGCCCGGGTGTGGTCACAGCGACAATCCCAGTTGCTGGTTGCCAGTTTTGCTTGTTCAAGCACAACCCCCTCACTTCGACGCGCGCCAGAGTCCGCCAGGAAGATTGCGCACCAAACTCATAAAGCCGGATCGAAGGCGTCTCGCGAAGGACGCCGCGCACAGTCGCCAGGTGCGGTTCCTCGCCAAGAAGCCGCCGCAAATCGTACGGCGACAAAATCGTCTCATGTATTGTGGCATTGGTCCAGCCCGCCAGGATAAGCAGAGCGCAGAGCAGGGCAGGCCTTCCCCGATTCCAGCAGAATGCGAAAACAGTCAAGGCCACCGCCGGGATGAGGAGAAACCATGGCGAAAGTGAGATCGCTTCGGCAATCAAGATGCCGGCCACGTAGAGCAGCGCTACCAAGAGCAGCGGACGCCTCACCGGGACAGAAGACAAGGAAACCAAAGCAAAGTAAAATTAAAATCATGGACTGGGGAAAACCGGTTGCGCGCAGGTCACGCAGGATCATAATTGCGCCCAAATGTTGAAATTAGGTGTAAACATCGACCACGTAGCCACAGTGCGTGAAGCTCGCTACCGCGGCCGCGGTTGGGGTGAACCGGATCCGGTCGTGGCCGCGCTCGCCTGCGAAGTCGCCGGCGCGCATGGGATCACAGCACACTTGCGGGAGGACCGGCGCCACATCCAGGACCGCGATGTTTGGGAACTCCGCAAAGTGATCAAAACGCGTTTGAATCTCGAGATGGCCAATTCTGCCGAGATCGTGGAGATCGCCATGAAATTGAAACCGGATATCGTCTGCCTCGTTCCCGAACGCCGGTTGGAGGTTACGACTGAAGGCGGGTTGGATGTGGCAGGCCATGTCGCAGCCCTGAAAGAAACGCGCCAGCGAATGAATGACCAAGGGATTGAGGTCAGCCTGTTCATCGCGCCCGAACCACGTCAGATCGAAGCGGCAGCGAAAACCGGAAGCCAATTCATCGAGCTACACACCGGCGCTTTCGCCGAGGCATTCCATGAAGACCGGCGTGGGCAGGCGGAACTAGACCGGCTCATCGCAGGAGCCAAACAAGCGCATGGCCTCGGCTTGAAAGTTAACGCCGGCCACGGTTTGAACTATGAGAATCTGCCTGCGCTTTTGCAGGTCCCGCATTTGGTGGAATTGAACATCGGGCACAGCATTGTCAGCCGCGCCGTTATGACCGGGATGGAAGTTGCAGTGAAAGCCATGTTAGCTTTGATGTCGAAGTATGTGTCCAAAACCTAAAGTTCAAAATCGGTTTCGGACCGGGCTATTGTCCTTAACATAATGATCCTCGGCATCGGCATCGACATTATTGAGGTGGAACGAATCCAGGCCTCGTACGAGAAGTTTGGCGAGCGATTTCTTAACCGCATTCTTCATCCGAACGAAATCAGCTACTGCCTCTCCCATCGGACTCCCGGACCTTTCCTGGCGGCGCGGTTCGCGGCCAAGGAAGCGATTTCAAAAGCTTTCGGCACAGGAATTGGGGCGCAACTAGGTTGGCAAGACATGGAAGTCGGGCGCAAAGAAAGTGGCGAGCCTTTCGTTATCCTTCACGAGCGCGGCCAGGCGCTGTTGCGATCCCGCGGCGGCCGGATCGTTCTCATCAGCCTCAGCCACACGCAGGCCCATGCAACAGCAGTCGCTGTGCTCGAAAGCATTGCCTGAGCCCATGCTGCTGTTTCGCCAAAAAATCCCCAGCGAGTGGCTGCCCAAAGTCCTGGCGGACTTACCGGCCGTGTTGGTGGACCATGCGCACTTGGAACGCAAAGCGGCTACCAGCGCTTTGAATCTCGAAAAGTTTCACGACCTCTTTCCGCGCGTCGACGAGTTGAACGCTATTGCCATTGAAGAGCTGCAACATTTCCAACTCGTTCTGAATCTGCTGCGACAGCGCGGAATCCCATTCGGCCAGGCACACCCGAGCCGCTGGGTCAGTGGATTGATGCGCGCGATCCGAAACGGCGAGCGTTATCAAGTGATCGATCACCTGATTTGCTGCAGCCTGATCGAAGGTCGAAGTTGCGAGAAATTTCAGGTCCTGGCGACGGAACTGCAAGCCCGGGATCCTGAACTGGCTCAGTTCTATGCCAGTCTTGTGGAATCGGAGGGGAACCACTACGCGACCTACTTGATTATGGCACGGGCCATCAATGAACCCGAAACGCAACGCCGGCTGGATTATTACCTCGACCTCGAAGCGGAATTGATTCGGCAGCCGAACCCGCTGCCGCTACTGCACTGAAGCACTCGTTCGGGATCGTGCGATTCTCCAGCGGCGTCTCATTCCGTCTCTTCCGATTCCTCGGCGGCTTGAACTCTCGGCACGGCCTCGCGTTCGCCCAGTCTCGCTCGCGGCACGCCGCCCTCCTTCTCCAGTTGCCGCTCGGCTTCGGCACTAAAGCGCGTCCAGGGAATCGCTTCGAGCCGTTGGGGCTCAATTTTCCGCCCTGTCAACTCGCATACTCCATAACTGCCGTTGCGGATTCGGTCCAGCGCTTCATCGATTTCATAAACTGCATTCTGTTCCGACGAGAGCATTCCCAGCGCGAAATCCCGGTCGTACGTATCGGTTCCCGCATCGGCGATGTGCAAACTGTAGTTTGGTGTTTCCTCCAGCGCATCTTTGACGAGTTCACCTTGCCGGTGTTGACCAGAGGCGCGCAGCTCGGCGCGGCGCTTGGAGTACTAGCGCCATTTCGCCGGGACTTCCACGGCAATCGGAGTTGCGCCCAGAACATCTCGCGTGGCCGCTTTGGCCAGGCGCCGTCCACGGGTCGGTTTCCTCTTTTCCATATGATACACTGGCACAACCGAGTAAAACGTCCATGGCCATTCTCAGGCTCGATCGGGCGCGGCTGGGGCGTTTGCCCCGGTTGCTGCAAAAGCTCTTGGACTTAAGTTTAAGCAGGTGAGGGCCGGGTGCGCTCGGCTCTGACAACAAAAAGGAGTTTATGAAAGCACATTGGATAATTACTATTGCGATCGCTGCCGGTATGGGACTGTTTGCCGGCGCCTTGCCTCTTGGGGCCCAGCAGGCCTATCAACAGACCGGCACGAAAGGCCAGGAGGGACAGCTCAGTCATAAGGACTTCAAATTCCTGGAGGACGCCTCGCGTGGTGGGATGGAAGAAGTGCAGCTTGGGCAACTCGCTACGCAAAAGGCGGCAAACTCCGCGGTGCGCGACTTCGGTCAGCGCATGGTCAACGATCACAACAAGGCCAACGACGAATTACGCCAGTTGGCCGCTCAAAAAGGCGCGGCGCTGCCGACCCAGATCTCGCACTTGGAAAATTTCCGCGTCGAGCATCTCCAAAAATTGTCCGGCGCCGACTTCAATCAGGCCTATGTGAAAGACATGGTGAAGGACCATCGCAAGGACGTTAAGGATTTTGAAAGCGCCGCGAAAGACTTGAGCGACTCCGATCTGCGTGCCTGGGCTCAGAAAACCCTGCCCGTGCTGCAGCAGCATTTGCAAGCGGCCGAAAATCTGGAGGCGACGGTAAAAACGCAGAAGTAAAGTCGAATTAGTTCAGGGTAACTTGCCTCGACCGCATTCGAGGCAAGCGAGGGAAGCAAGCAGGAGCGCGCCGGTGAAAACCCTTCGCCGGCGCGTTTCTCCTGTACTGAGCCGGTGGACGCCAGCGTATTCGGCCGCATAACCATTAAGGAAGACTTTCTTTAAACGCAGGATTCCTGCAAATTGCAACTGATGAAACCTCGGTCTGTGTTTTCTGAAACACAAAAGGAACCATGCGGGTTGCGATTCACCGCCGGGCTGTTGCTTTTCCTCGCGCCCCAGTTATGGGCTCAGTCAGGCTATTTAACAGCAGGCTCTCCGGACGGCGTTGCCTTGCTGCCCCCTCCACCTGCATCTGGTTCCGCCGAAGAAGCTGCGGATCTCCAAACTGTGCGATCTGTATTTAAAGTGCGGACTCCAACCGAAGAGAAAAGGGCGTTCAAAGATGCTACGTTGGCGTTCTCGTTATTCGCACCGATCATTGGGCCGGAGTTTGACCCGCAGAAATTGCCGAAAACCTGGGCGTTGCTGCAGGAGGTGAAAAAAGAAATCGGAGGCGTTATCGATACTCCTAAAGATTTCTTTAAGCGTCGCCGGCCCTACGTGGTGGATCCGCAGTTGTCTCTCGGCAAACCTGAACCCAGCTTCAGTTATCCCAGCGGTCACTCGACTCGCGGAACCGTTTATTCGCTTTTGCTGGCCGAGATTTTCCCAGCGCACAGCGATGCGATTCTGGAGCTTGGACGCGACATAGGCTGGGATCGCGTGCTGATCGGCAAGCATTACCCCAGCGATGTACTTGCCGGCCGCGTCCTCGGCCAGGCAATCGTTCGAGAGTTGCGGAAAAACGCGCAATTTGAACGAGATCTGGCACAAGCGAAGGCCGAAGCGGCGGAAGTCGATGCGACAGTTCAGGCGCAGCGACTATCTCAACCGCAACCGGCCGGCCTTGGCCGATAGTCGACCGATCAAGCGAACGCTTTCGGGACTATTTCCGGCGGCCCTACCCGCCGCTCGTAATCCAGAATGATGTCGATGACCTCCTGAGGGTCATCCGTCAGCTTCACCAGTTCCAGGTCTCCAGGACTGATGTAGTTGTGTGCTTCCAGTCGATCTTTCATCCACCGCAATAGGCCTTTCCAGTGTTCGGTCCCAAAGAGCACCAGCGGGAACTCTGGAATCCTCTGCGTTTGAACCAGAGTCAAAACCTCGAAAAACTCGTCCAATGTTCCAAATCCGCCGGGCATAAAAACAAACCCAAGGCTGTATTTTACAAAGCAAACTTTGCGCGAAAAAAAATAATGAAAGTGAATCGGGATATTGGCGTAGCGGTTGCCCTGCTGCTCGTGCGGCAGTTCGATATTTAGTCCGACCGATTTGCCTTTCGCCTGGGCCGCCCCGCGGTTGGCCGCTTCCATGATTCCCGGTCCTCCGCCTGTGATAATGGCCAGATTGTGCTTGGCCAGCCCTTTTGCCAGTTCGACCGCCGATTGGTAGTACGGATTCTTCGGTAAAACGCGGGCCGAACCAAACACCGTTACGCCGGGTCCAACCTGCGAAAGGGTTTCGAATGAATCCACGAACTCGGCCATGATCCGAAAAATGCGCCAGGGATCCTCCTTAATGAAAGTGAGCTTCGTGTTATTCATTCGGTCCAAAATAGCCAAAGCTCGGCTTGCGCCAATCTTAAACACTGCATGCCGCAAATCGACGACCCAATCCGGCGATTCGGTTAATTCCGTGCCTTGACTTTGCGCGACTTTCTATCTATTCCGAAAACCATGGGTCGTTACCTGTTTTCCCTATTCGTGTTCCTGGTGCTGGTTCTCCCGGCTCAGGCTGGAACGTTTCGCGTGGCCACTTACAACGTCGAAGGTTATCTCGATGCGCCGGTCAAAGGCCGCATTGCCAAGTCCGCTGAAGCCAAGGCCAAAGTACGCGCGAGCATTCATGCCCTGCGGCCCGATGTGCTCGCGCTTCAGGAAATGGGCAGCCTCTCTGCGCTCGAGGAACTTCGTGCTTCATTGAAGGCCGAAGGCCTTGATTTTCCCCACGCCGAGCACGTAGCTGGCTACGATACCAACATCCATGTTGCGATTCTCAGCAGATTCCCATTCAGCGCACGTCGGCCGCATACGAATGATAATTTCCTCTTGAGTGGGCGGCGGTTTCGGGTCAGTCGCGGTTTTGGCGAGGTGGTGGTTCAGGTGAACACAAATTACTCATTCACGCTTATCACCGCGCATTTGAAATCCAGGCTCATGGCTGCGGGAGAGGATGAGACCGAGCTCCGCCTGGAAGAAGCGAGGCTGTTGCGCGAAAAAATCGATGCCTGCCTCAGTACCGACCCGGAGGCGAACCTGGTGGTATTGGGCGATTTCAACGACAACAAGGACTCGCCTTCCCTGAAAGCAATCGTTGGGCGAGGCCGGCTAAAGCTGATCGATACCCGTCCGGCCGAACGCAACGGAGATGATGTTCCGGCAAACAAATCGCCCCGCGAATTGCGAAATGTTACCTGGACGCATTTTTATGCGGCTGAGGACAGTTACAGCCGCATTGATTTCATCCTGCTCTCGACGGGCATGGCCCGGGAGTGGGACCCGAGCGAAACGTACGTGCTCACTTTGCCGAATTGGGGCGAGGCTTCCGATCACCGCCCGATTGTGGCCACGTTCCAAGCTGCCGACAGGTGAAGAGTGACACGATGATTTAAGAATCTATCCTGCTCCACTGGGCATTTCACCCGCTTGAGGTCGGTGCCGTTTTCGCTCCGCCGCCCTTTTCATGGCCGCCTCAATTTGTTCGTTCGTTGGCATGCCTTGCTCGATGCGGTCGAATTCCGTCATACGGACCGCGTATTTGCTGGGTTGGAAATGCATCCCGCGCGCTCGGGCCAACACCTGCGTGAACTCCGCGCCGAAGTAGAGAATAATCGAGGAGTAATAGACATACATGAGGATCACGACAAACGCGCTGCCCGCGCCGTAAGCAGACGCGCTCACCTCATAAGCGAGATATCGGCCGAGAGCAAATTTGCCCAGCGTAAACAATAGCGCGGTGCCAGCCGCTCCCACCCACACATCCCGCCACTGAATTCGCACGTCCGGTAGCACTTTGAAAATGAGTGCGAAAAGTAACGAAATCACGACAAAAGAAACGACGTCATTAAAAGTCGGCGCCACCCAGGCCGGCACGGAGATAAGGTTGCCAATATAGTGGGCGAAGGCATTGGAGAGCGTCGTCAGCACCATCGAGATCAACAGCAGAAATCCGATGCCGAGCACCATCGCCAGTGAGAACAAACGATCGCGAATGAACGCTCCAATGCTCTGGCCGGGCTTGGCCGTTACGCCCCAGATGGTATTCAGCGAATCCTGGAGTTGGCCGAATGCGCCGGTGGCGCCGATGATCAAAGCAATCGCGCCCAGGACCGCCGCCAATCGGCTTTCGCCATAATGTTGCGCGCGCATCATCGATTCGATGACATTCGCCGACTTATCTCCCACGAATGATCGAAGCTGCGTGCCCATTTCTGTCGCTACTCGGTCTTCGCCAAAGACAAAGCCTGCCAGCCCCACGCTCAGGACCAGGAGAGGGCCAATCGAGAATATGGCGTAATAAGCGGTCGCGGCGCTCAAGCGAAGCGCGCGATCTTGAGAAAACTCCTTGATGGTCTCCTTGAAGATCGCCCAGCCTGATTTAAATTTCATGAGTCGACCTCGTCTTCAAGCTAAACTAGGTTCCAGCCGTCGCGTCCGCAATGGATGGAAAACCCCGCTTACCGGTATTGACCCCACCAGATTTTGTGCCGGGCTGATTGGAAAGTCAGGCTTCTGCATGCGATGTTGCGTTGGAGGGACCGGCTAAAACCCAGGCGCGCGAGGCATTAAAAAGACAGGTTAAGGTATGGAACACGTTATTCCCGAAAAGAAATCGCTCTTTGGTCTGGTCCGTCAGGTAGCTGACGAGACCAAGGTTTTCATCCGACAGGAAGCGGAATTGGCTAAAACGGAAATTTCCGAAAAGTTAGCACGGTTGGGCAAGAACGTGGCGACGCTGGCTGTGGGCGGAGTTGTGGCTTTCGTAGGCCTGATTGTCTTCATCATGGGCCTGGGCTGGTTGTTGGCATGGGCTTTCCAGCAAGCCGGCTTGGCGCCCGTGTTCGCCGGCTTCTTAGGCCTCGCAGTGATCGGACTCTTGGTAATCGCTACGGGAGGTGTGTTGTTGCTGACCGCAATCAAAACCCTATCGAGCCAATCCCTCGCTCCCCAGCGCACCTTGCGCACATTGGAAGAGTTGCGGGGTAAGGAGCCTGCCCCGATAACCGAAACAAAAGCTCCAAAACCTCCGCCGGAGCCGAAAATCTCCAGTGCCGAGCTCCAGACCCGAGTTGAGGCCACAGAAACTCGGCTCAGCGAGACCCTTGATGAATTGGGGCGCCGGGTCAGTCCGCGTCATATCAAAGCCAAAGCCGTGCAGGGCATCAAAGATCGACCTTATTATTCCAGCCTCTTTGCGATGCTTGGCGGCCTGGTGAGTGCTTTCCTAATCAAACGCCGTTTTCAGCGCGCTTAATCTTCAACGGTAGCGATTTTACGGTAGGGACGCCGTCCCCGGCGTCCCAAATGTCAATCCCACTTCCAATCTCATTTCCCTTGCAAATCGCGTTGCGTCTCGGCATCTTCTCTTTCCCAAGAGTCGGGGCGTAGCGTAGCCTGGCTAGCGCGCTTGTTTCGGGTACAAGAGGTCGTGAGTTCGAATCTCACCGCCCCGACCATTTCTTCCCTTTTGGAGCACGAACCAGTAGTTGGCAAGATGGTTTGATCGCGCGGGGCATTGCGTGGCCGAAGCACTTTGACGGACCCTGCGCTTAGAAAACTTGCAGCGCTTGTCGCTTTGAGGCCGCTGCGCGCCGGGACGTCGCGCGCTCCGACTGCTCAGTGTCGCCCGGGGTGGCAGTACTGAGGCCCTGGCTCGTTAGGGCGTCGCTTGAGTTTCAAGCGCCGGTTGGCTCCTCTGCAGCAGGAAAATCGTTGAGGACTTCTTGCCCAGGGTGGATTCCAAATTGAGTAGAGCGGCGTACTCCTTCGGGCTCACGATTGCTGGAACAGTTTGAAGCTCGTGATCCAAGAGACAGCGCCCCGATTCATCGGCGAACGTAATGCGTGCTCTGCCGGCCCCGGCCGGGGCGTCGAGCGTCTCGCTTCGCGGAACAATGATGAGATTGCGGAACGCCGGCGGCAGTTCGATTTCAGTACGCACCAGGTTGTCACTTCGGTGCGAAAGAAAGAGCGGCAAGGTTCGGCGGTCCGCGCCCGGCGGAAACAACGAGGGTGTGAATGGCAGGTCGAAGTAGAGGTACTTGCCGTCAGCTACGGCGTAATTGTCGATGTCCACGGTGTATTTTTCGATACCTGGGTAAGTGTTGAACTGCGTTACCAGGTCCCCAACGGCACGAGCCCCCTGGGCCACACCGGATACCAGCTCCTGGTAATAGCGCCGTCGTTCTTCGGGCGGCAGTTCGGAGAAATAGCTGTTTTTGCTGTTGTAACTGGAACCGAAGTACCGCTGCGTGACACCCAGGCGTGTCTTGCCGGTGTCCTCGATTGATAATGTGTAAACGGTTTCGGTTTTATCGCTGCAATCAGGCGCGGCGTGCAGCACCTCGCAATGCCGGCTGGCAAGCACAACGCCAAGTTTGCCGTCAAACACAGTCGAACCCAGCTTGGCATACTGGTCCGTGTCGTTCAGGTAATAACTCGCGCCATCTACGGCGACGCGGACCAACGGCGAAGTGAAGTACTGCGGCAGCGGAAAAGAGAAAGCTACATTCGTGATCGCCGGGATGGGAGGCAAACCTGAGGCCAACACGAATTCCGGCTTGAGCCCGGCGGCTGTCAACATCGCGTAGAGTAGAATCGCGCGATCCGCGGCGTGCCCGTATCCGTCCGCCAACGTTGTATCCGCGGCCGAAAGCTCGCTTAGCGGAAGGTCAGTAAACGAAGGTCCGGCCATTCGGATTGACTTGGCCACGTAATCGCGAATCGTTTGCACCGCATCCAATCGGCTTTTGGCATCGTGAGTCAATTCGTGCGCCAGTTGCGCTGCCTTCGCGGCGTTCCCGGCGCGGTCGCGCATGGTTTCGTTTAACTGCGCATAGTAAGCGTTTACATCGCCGATGAAGTAGGCAACGCCATCGAGGTAAGTCCAATCAGGCGGAAGCTGCGATTCGGCGGGCAGGGCTTTGACTTTTTCCGCGTGCCAGGTTGTTACTTCGCGCCCATCCGCCGTTTTCGTTTCTGCGTGGATATCGCCCGCCGTGCCGGTCACCATTTTGGCAACCGGGAGTTTGCCGGGCGCGGTTAACTGAAATGATTTTTGGTCCAGTTCATCCGGCAACTGAAAAGCCTCGAACCCGGCCACGAACGAACGATTGGTT